>PNAR01000350.1 GCA_003169715.1 Acidobacteriaceae bacterium
GGCAAGAGCTGGAAGCTGATCACTGAAGGCCTGCCTGCGAATTCTCCCGTGGATGCGGTGCGGGAAGATACCGTGCGCAAAGGCTTGCTCTTCGCCGGAACCGAGACTGCCGTTTGGGTTTCGTTTGACGATGGTGATCATTGGCAGTCGCTTCAGTTGAATCTTCCCCATACCTCAATGCGTGATCTGTTGGTCCACGATAACGACCTCATCCTTGCGACCCATGGGCGCTCATTTTGGATATTGGACGACATCACGCCGTTGCGGCAGCTTACAGATGTGCAGCCAAAACCTTTTTTGTTTGAGCCTGAGCTTGCCTATCGCGTTCGGCGGGACACGAATACGGACACTCCCATCCCGCCCGATGAACCCGCTGGAGAAAATCCACCTTCCGGAGCCATCATTGATTACTTCCTTCCGGAACAGTCTTCGGGGCCAGTATCGCTGGAAATTCTGGACGCTCGAGGAGAACTCGTCCGCCGCTATTCGAGCACTGATAAGCCGGATGTGACGCAAGCAGAGCTGGAAAAGCAATTGATTCCGCTGTACTGGCTCCAAATGCCAAGAATTCTTTCCGCAAGCGAAGGCATGCACCGCTGGGTTTGGGATTTGCATTATCCCTCTCCTCGCTCAGCTACACATGAATATCCAATCGCTGCTGTTCCGCACAGGACGCCGCGAGAGCCACAAGGGCCAGTTGCTTTGCCGGGACAATATACTGTCAGGCTCACGGCGAATGGCCAAACCTTTACTGCGTCGCTATCCATCAAGCTCGATCCACGGATTAAAACAACCCAAGATGCGCTCGATCAACAGTTGAATCTGGCAATGCGACTGAGTTCGATGACAGCCGAAAGTTCGCAAGCAGTGATGCAGGCTCGCTCCATTTTAGAGCAGGTCAAAACAATCTCTTCGCAGGCCAATGGTGCCGCGCTTGAATCACTGAAATCGCTGCAACAGAAAGTAACGGCAATTCTGGAAAAAGCGGATTCGGATTCCTCACAGGAACCAACTTTGCTGGGAATCAATGGTGATGTCGGCACCCTTTATGCGGACGTCAACAAAGCCGACGCAGGGCCAACCGAAGCATTAATCGAGGTAACCAACGAAACTGGGCGAACCCTTTCCGCCGTGATGAAGCGTTGGAATGAGGTCAAGTCGCGCGATCTCGCAAATCTGAATAAGCAGCTTGATGCGGCGAAATTACCGGTTATTGATCCCGAATTACGGTCTCCATCCGAGGAGCCTCCCAGGGATGAAGAGTAGGTGATGAGAGTAGATCGCAATGCCAAAGAAGAAAAAGGTGACCCGATTTAGCGCCGTAAAAGAAGTAAAGGCGATGGCGCGAGAGCAAATCGGCACGCCGCCCACGGAAAAAGTAATCCAGGACCGCAAAAACAAAAGAAAGACTACCGAGAAGCATCCCAAAACGTTGAGCGACCTTCTCAGTGAAGAGTAATTTAGAGAGCCGTGCCCGCTTAGGGGAGAATTTCCCGATGAACGTTGCCTCATGGCCCCGTAAAGCAGACGACATTGGCAGTCATTGAACCGGTGACGAGGGCACCCGATGAGTTTATGCCTCCAGTGCTGTGATTCGTGACCACGGTCGCTGAAATGATCGTGCCTCCACAAGCCTCGCCAGTAGCCGTAATCACGCCGGTAGTAGGGTCCACTGTGACCATCATGGGTGTATTCGAGGACCAGGTGACCTGATTTGTAATGTCCTTGGTAACGGGGGGATGGATGTAGGTCCCGAGGGCAGCGAGGTGAACGGTAGCTCCCCTGTCTGCACTTACCGGAATGTTTGCAGCCCCAAACGTTTCAGTCGAGGGTTGGATCGCGATGGATACAAGCTGCTGGTCATGGCCGCACGCCGGAAGGTACAACATCAGCGCGCCAAGTAGTATCAGCCTAATGTACTTCCAGATCATGAACTCTCCTGAGTCTTTCTGTGCGCGATTGGACGTCAATTTAGGCGAAGTCCGCCAAAATCAATATTAACCCGGAGAAGTGCCGTTAGCACACAATATGTAAGGCGCCCGCATCGGCCAGGATTGCCGCAATCCGCGAAATGAAAGCCAGATGGGCCTGGCTGGGTCGTTGATCAGAAACATCGAATACCGTCAATCTTTTTCGCAATTCCGGGTAAAGGGTACAATGCTGCGATGATCTCCAGAGAACTGATGGACATATTGGTGTGCCCGGCATGCAAGAAGCCGCTAACGCAAAAAGAAGATGGATCGAGCCTCAAGTGCGCAGCATGCCGCCGCGTCTATCCGGTACGGGACAATATTCCAATCATGCTCCTTGACGAAGCAACGATTGACCCGTCGTGAGCTGGTTCGTACGGTTGAAAAGGCGCTAGCGTTTTTTATCTTTGATCACTGTCGTTGCTTGCGCCATAAAGGGACGCCGCAAGGGAACGATTGCACCCCGAGATGCGTCCGTGGCCGCACTGGCGCGGGCCAGGACTTCCTCCTGAATGTATTTTACGAAATCCTGAATCTGCCGCTGCATCTCTTCCATGCGCTCGCGCATTTGCAGGATGATCGCCATCCCCGAGATATTTACGCCTAAATCCCGCGCCAGAGACAAAATAAATTCGAGGCGTTGCAGATCTTCGTCAGTGTAGAGGCGGGTGTTGCCTTCGGTGCGAGATGGTTTGAGCAGTCCTTCGCGCTCATAAAGGCGCAGAGTTTGCGGATGAATACCATACATCTCTGCGACTGCCGAGATCATGTAGGCGCCTTGGGATTTTCGCTTCGTCATTTTCTCGAATGCTTCTTGAGGACAATATATATCAGGTGGTTCGCGCGCGTAGGGGCGGGTGTCCTCACTCACCCGGCGAAGCGGAGCTTCGCAGATTGGCGAGTAATGGCTCGCCCACCCAGACGAGGACGTCTGGGCCTACGTGTTCGGTTCCGTATCTCCATGAATCGCGCGGTTCACAAAATAAGCCGCAATGCCCGCCGCAATCAAGATCATCCCAAGCGCGAACGAACTTATGCCCCATACGATCTCGTACTCGCTTTGAATCGCCGAAAAACCAATCAACAGCATCGGAACAATCCCGATCGCCACTACCCCAAACATTCCGCCCGGCACGCGGAACGGACGAGGCAAATCCGGTTCGCGAATTCGCAAGAAGATGAGAGCGACGAATTCCAGGCCGAGGCTGAAACCATACAGCAGAATATCTATTGTCACGAGGCGTTCGAAGCCCATGCCGAGGCAGAGCGCCCAGCACAATGCGCAAACGATAATCGCAACCCATGGCGCCCGCGTGCGAGGATGCAGCTTCGCAAAAACGGGAGGCAACATTCCATCTTGCGCCATCGCCAGCGGAACCCGTGAGTAGCTCATCACCAGTGCATTGAACATACCGAAAGCGCTGATCATTCCTCCAACAACTAAAGCGATTCGAAGTAGCGGTCCGCCCAACAGGCCCGCGATGTCCGCCCAAGAGCCAGTTTCCCACGCGCTTGCTGGAAGTTTCGTCATCCAAACAGCCGCAACCGGCAGGATGTAGCTCAAAGCCACAATGGCCAGCGCTAACAACATGGCGCGTGGGTATGTTCTCTGAGGATGCTCTACCTCAGTGGCGATCGTTGAGGCGTTGTCCCATCCCATGTAGTTCCACATGGCGATGAGGAGGCCGCCAACGAGGTTGACTTTCGAAGTCGCCGGCGTGGTGACGGCATGAAGCAGGGCCGAATATTTAAACGGAGCAAGCGCCGTCAGCAGCGCGAATGGAGCCGAAAGTAAAACGAAAAGCCAAAGAGAAGTGGTAGAGACGACTCGCACCCCGGCAATGTTGAGCACTGCGCATACCACAATGACCGTCGCACCCACCATCCATCCGCGATAGTTCTCGGAAAACCAGGGGAACAGCCGGCTGAGATAGGCGACGAACAGCGTAGGGTAAATCGCCATATCGAAAATGGATGCCACTAGTGAAAGCCATGCTTCCTGGAATCCCCAAAAGTTGCCCATGGCGCGACGAACCCACGCGTAGTATCCGCCTTCGCGGGGAAGAGCGCTCGCCAGCTCGCCTATCATGAGTGTTGTGGGAAGGCTCCATACAATCGGAGTGAACAGCAGGATCAGAATTGCCAGTCCATATCCCGCGCCGTGAATGATGTCTTCGATTCCGTAAGCGCCCCCCGAGACCATGAAGAAGGTCGCGGCGACGAGCGGCCACAGCGTGAGGCGGGACGACTTTTTTTTGCGATCAACTGATATTGCCTGGATACCTTGAATTGCCAATCTCGCTGTTTCCTCCGTGACGGGAATCTTGCCAATTAGCTTTTTGGTTGAAACGGCATCTGATTACAATTTCATAGTTGAAGATACGGGAAACTGAATGGTCCGGAGGAAAATTTAAAGAGGCCGCCGAATTACAGTTAGCGATGTGCAATATGTTGGAGCATCTTTGATACACTTCTTCCGTCATGCCTGACACAATCGAAAAGCAGCTGAATTGGGCCATGTGGTTGGGGTTTCTACTCGCATTGGGCGCCGTCCTCAGCAATGTAACTTTCTTCGCCAATCCCCCAGCACAAAGGGTCATACCATGGCTGAGCCTGCTGCTAGCCGTCGTCGCGTTACTTTTTGTGGCAATGGGACTGTGGCGGGTTTTCGCGCCGCCGGGCATTCATCGCGGCAGGATTCTGATCTCCACCCTCTCTTTGTTTTCACTTCTACTAGTTGCCGCCGCAATCTTCACTTTTGTCCGCGCACGCGCACTGCCGCGCTCTGCTGGTGCGCCGCAGGTGGGCGAGAAAGCACCCGGCTTCACGCTGGCTGATACCACAGGCCGACCAGTTTCACTGGACCAGTTGTTTGCACCAACTGCCGACAGCGCGCCGGGTTTGCCGCCCAAAGCAGTGTTGCTGATTTTCTATCGAGGATATTGGTGACCATTCTGCAACCTCGAGTTACGAGGAATTGAGAAACGGCTAGGGGAGTTTAAGGCCGCAGGTGTCCGGCCCGTGGCGATCAGCGTGGACTCACCCGAAGTTTCGCGTGATCTAAGCAAGAAAGCAGGCTATACCTTCACGATTCTGTCCGACCCCAATACAGAGGTAATTCGTCGTTACGACCTGCTGCATGTCGGGGGAGGGCCTGACGGGCACGACATTGCCCGGCCCGCGGAATTTCTGGTGGACTCATCGAGAGTCGTGCGGTGGACCAACTTTACGGAGGATATTCGCGTGCGCGCGAGAGCCGAGAAAATGCTCGCCGCAGCAAAAAGTCTTCAGTAACCTCAAATCTCTTTCCACAATTCGGCGCGGGGATCTTCTGGGTTCAATCGGGCCAGCTCTCGCAGGATTTCCTTCGACCGCTCATCCCGGGGCATGGGAACGGTCATTTTGATTTCGACGATCTCGTCTCCGCGCGCGCCGTCTTTGGTGGCTGAAGGTACTCCTTTTTCGCGAAGACGCAGTTTCTGTCCCGACTGAGTCCCTGGCGGAATCTTCAGTTGAGTGCGACCGTCAATCGTGGGAACTTCAACTTTTGCGCCGAGTGCGGCTTCGGTTGCGGTAACTGGGACTGTTATGCGAATGTCATCTCCGACGCGCTGAAAAATAGGATGATCGCCGGCGCGGATGATCACATATAAATCGCCGGATGGTCCGCCTTGGGCCCCGGCATTGCCCTTCCCCGGAATGCGTATGCGCTGGCCATCGCGCGTGCCAGCCTTGATGCGGACTTCGAGGGGTTCGGTCCGTTCTACGCTGCCCTCACCATGACACGTCGGACAGGTGGAGATATTTCGCCCAGTGCCGTGGCAGCGTGGACAGGGAACATTAAACTTCATTCGCCCGCCTGTCTGGGTAATCTGACCTTTTCCGCCGCACTCCGGACACGTGCCCGCGGCTTCAATGAACCCATTTCCGTGACAGCTCGAACATGTGTCGCGGCGCGTGATGTTCAAACGCATCACGCCGCCGCGAATCGCCGTCCAAAACGGTACATTCACCTGGTATTCGAGTTCGCGGCCCGGTTCCGGCCCTTCGGATGGCGCCCCACCGCGTCCGCTAAACATGCCGGAAAAAATATCTTTGAATCCGCCGCCTGCGGCTGCCGGCTTTTTCGTGCGTGCGCCTTCAAATAAATCTGAGAAATCAAAGCCGCCAAAATCAAAGTTCGTTCCTTGAGCGGCGGGCTGTCCTCCTTGGAAGCCTCCTCCAGGGAATCCGCCCGTTCCGGGTTGGCCGCCGCCATGGCTGTAGGCATCAGCGGCGGCGGGATCAATGTTGTCGGAATAAAAACCAAGCTGGTCGTAGACTTTGCGCTTCTTGGGTTCGCTCAGGACGTCGTTGGCCTCAGACAGAGCTTTGAACTTCTCCTCCGCTGTTTTGTCGCCAGGATTGACGTCGGGATGATACTTGCGCGCAAGTTTACGGAAAGCCTTGCGGATTTCATCCGCGGAGGCAGTCTTCTTGACGCCGAGGATGCCGTAATAATCCTTTTGGGTTGTGGTCGCCATTTGTTTAGTTTGTCACCCTGAGCGGCGAGTCGAAGGACCCGTATACCAGAAAATGCCACCATTGTTACGGACTTTCGCATGCAGTCACGATGCGCGCTCTTCGCAATAAAATCCCAGTCGTCGGATGAAGCGGTGTATTTATAGGGATCCTTCGACTCCTAAAACTCACTCGCGGGCGAGTGAGTTTTCTACGCTCAGGATGACAAAGATAATGATTCATCTTATCAAGGCAATCCCTTAATTTTCAGTTTTGTATCTTGTGGCTGCCCTTCTCGGAAGCTCCAAAACGCTCGTACCTCGGCACATCCACGTAGATCGGGATACGCCGCACTCCTGTAAATGTGGGTGCGAACACGTACCAGCGTCCTTCATCTTCCACAAAGTTTAAGAAGTAATCCTGCCCGTTCACTTTAAATTGCAATTTAATCTCCCCGGGCGCTCAGAAAATCGGCCTGATATATTCGCCCTAAATCAGTAGAAAGGGCGCCATGAGGCGCCCCCGCTGATAGCTGAACGCTGGCTGCTTATTTCTTGTCTTCAACGTCAACGTACTCGGCGTCGATTACGCCTTCGTCTTTCTTGGCGTGGCCATTTCCCGAAGCGCCATTCACGTGCGGATCAGGCCCTGCTCCTGGCGTTGGTCCGGCGCCCGGCGCGCCTTGTGGCTGTGCAGCTTTATACATCTGTTCAGCCAGCTTGTGCGAAGCCTGAGTCAAGGTTTCGTGCGCTTTGTCCATCGCGGACTTGTCGTTGCTTTCGAGCGCTTTCTTCGCATCCGCGATCGCGTTCTCGACATCCCCGCGTTCAGAACCGGAGATTTTGTCGCCCTGTTCCCGCAGCATCTTCTCCACGCTGTAAACCATGGAATCGAGCTTGTTCTTGGACTCGATCTCTTCGCGCTTTGCCTTGTCTTCAGCAGAGTGCGAATCGGCTTCTTTGGCCATACGCTCCACTTCATCTTTGCTAAGACCCGAGGACGACGTGATCGTGATCTTCTGGTCTTTGCCGGTGGCATTGTCTTTCGCGGTTACGTTGAGGATACCGTTCGCGTCAATGTCAAATGTTACCTCGATTTGCGGAATGCCACGCGGAGCCGGTGGGATTCCAGTTAAGTGGAATTTGCCCAACGTGCGGTTATCGCGCGCGAGAGGCCGCTCGCCCTGCAAGACGTGAACTTCGACCGACGTTTGACTATCCGCTGCAGTCGAAAACGTTTCCGTCTTACGAGTCGGGATCGTCGTGTTGCGAGGAATCATCGCCGTGGCGACACCGCCGAGCGTCTCGATCGAAAGAGACAGCGGAGTCACGTCCAGCAGCAGAAGATCTTTCACTTCGCCGCCGAGCACGCCGCCTTGAATTGCCGCTCCGACTGCAACGACTTCATCGGGATTGACGCCCTTGTGTGGTTCTTTACCGAATAGCTCTTTTACCAGCGCCTGAATGCGCGGCATACGAGTCTGGCCGCCGACAAGCACGACTTCGTCAATCTTGCTGGAGTCAACGCCAGCGTCTTTCATGCACTGTTTGCACGGCCCGACAGAACGCTGGATGATGTCTTCGACCATTGACTCGAGCTTTGCCCGGGTCAGCTTCTTCACCAGATGTTTCGGACCGCTGGCATCGGCGGTGATGAACGGCAAATTGATCTCATGCTCCATGGTGGTGGAGAGTTCGATCTTCGCCCGTTCCGCCGCGTCACGCAGACGCTGTAGCGCCATCTCATTACCCTTACCGCGCAGGTCGAGACCTTCGTCTTTTTTGAATTCGTCAATCAACCAGTCAACAATGCGTTGATCGAGGTTGTCGCCTCCGAGGTGCGTGTCGCCATTGGTCGCCTTCACCTCAATCACGCCTTCGCCGACTTCGAGGACTGAGATATCGAACGTTCCGCCACCAAAGTCGTAAACGGCAATCGTCTCGTCTTTCTTCTTGTCGAGGCCGTATGCGAGAGCCGCGGCCGTTGGCTCGTTAATGATTCGCTTCACATCGAGCCCGGCAATCTGTCCGGCATCTTTCGTGGCCTGGCGTTGCGCATCGTTAAAATATGCAGGCACGGTGATCACAGCTTCGGTGACTTTCTCGCCGAGATAGTCTTCCGACGCCTTCTTCAATTTCTGCAAAATCATTGCCGAAATCTGCGGAGGCGTGTACTCCTTGCCCTGCGCTAAAACGGCAACATGGTCGCCGGACTGCACGACCTTGTATGGGACCATTTTTATTTCTTCGGTGACTTCGTCGTAGCGGCGTCCCATAAACCGCTTGATCGAGTAAACTGTGTTTTCGGGATTAGTGATGGCCTGGCGCTTGGCTACTTGACCGACCAAACGCTCTCCCGTCTTGGTGAATCCCACCACGGACGGGGTGGTGCGACCACCCTCTTCGTTGGCGATGACCTTTGGCTCTCCACCCTCCATAACGGAAACGCAGGAGTTGGTGGTTCCGAGGTCAATACCTATGATTTTTGCCATATGCTCCTCCTTGGTTCCTATAAGTGCTTTTGAATCAGCGTGCAATCTGTAGGCTGAACGCAATAATAAGACTTGAGTCAGTCGCTGTCAATGTTTAGATGCTGGCAGGGCCGGAGAGTTGCAGAACTTAGGACCAATTTGGCGGGAGCCCAAATGAAGGGACTTTGCACCGTGAAGCGTGACAACGAAAGTGGTGTCGGTTTATGCCTGAAATGTATCCACAAGCGCGAGATTAAATCGGACAAGGGAACGATTTTTTCCCTCTGTCAACTGTCATTTGCGGATTTGAGGTTTCCGAAATATCCTCGGCTGCCAGTTTTGACTTGCTCGGGATTTAAGCCGCACGCGGAGGGCAAAAAGTTTCGAAACTGAGATTATAGGGTTCCTTCGACTTCGCAACCTCACTCGACAAGCGAGTGAGGTTGCTCGGCTCAGGATGACAAATGGGTGGGTTGTGAAGCTAGGACGACGTAAGAACGCCCGTTAAACTTCCATCAATTCTTTTTCCTTCGCCTTGTTCATCTCTTCCATTTTTCTGATTTCGTCGTCGGTGAGCTTCTGGATCTCTTCCATCGCGCGTTTTTCGTCGTCTTCAGTAATCTTCTTATCTTTCATCGCCTTCTTGATGGCGTCATTTCCGTCGCGTCGAATATTTCGCACTGCGGTGCGGTGCTCTTCCAATACTTTGTTTAAATGCTTGACCATATCCTTGCGGCGCTCTTCGGTCAGCGGAGGCACGGGCACGCGAATGATCTTGCCATCATTCATGGGATTCAGGCCCAGTTCCGCAGTGCGTATCGCTTTCTCGATTGCTGGCAAAGAAGTCGGATCAAATGGCTGCACGGTCAAAAGCTGCGCCTCGGAAGCATGCACCTGGGCGATTTGATTCAGAGGCATTTGCGAACCATAGTAGTCCACGGTCACCGAATCCAACATGTGAACGGACGCGCGACCAGTACGGGTTGCCGCCATGGCTTTGCGGAAGTCATCAACCGCCTTGTCCATGCGTGTCTTGAGCGCGACGTAAGTGTCCTTCAGGCCTGGAAGTACGGCCATTGTGGCTTGAGCCATTTGTTAGCTCCAAAAAAAAGAATTAGAACGTTGAATTATAAACCTTGAAGTTGATCTAGGCGGTCACGAGCGAGCCAATCTTTTCGCCGGTTAGAACCTTGCGGATATTTCCACGCTGGTTCAAATTGAAGATAATGATTGGCAGATTGTTATCTTTGCAAAGCGAAATTGCAGTGGAGTCCATCACTTTCAGGCCCTGCCTGAGCACATCCATGTAAGTAATCTCAGCGAACTTCTTGGCGTCTTTCACGAGCACTGGATCGGCGTCGTAGATGCCATCCACCTTCGTCGCTTTCATGATGACGTCAGCCTTTATCTCCATAGCGCGTAACGAGGCCGCAGTATCGGTCGAGAAATATGGATTGCCGGTGCCGCCCGCGAAAATGACGACGCGGTCTTTTTCCAGATGCCGGATGGCCCGCCGGCGGATAAAAGGCTCGGCGACCTGATTCATCTCGATTGCGGATTGCACGCGGGTATGAATTCCTTGCTTCTCCAACGCATCCTGGAGCGCAAGGGCATTGATTACGGTCGCCAACATCCCCATTTGATCGGCCGATACGCGGTCCATTTCGCGCGCCTGTTCGGCGACGCCGCGGAAGAAGTTTCCTCCTCCGACGACAATGGCGAGTTGAACTCCCAGAGTGTGAACATCGGCCAATTCCGCGGCGATCTCGTGGATGCGGGACGGATCCACTCCGAATCCCTGATTGGCAGCGAGAGCCTCACCCGAAATTTTCAGCAGAACACGCTTAAAGACTGGAGCTTGCATTTATTTCTCGACTCTTAAATTCTCAGCACATAAAAAAGGGCGCCATTGGCGCCCGAATCACTGCTCCGCTTTTTGATCGGGCTTGGTTATTGCGATCGTTTCGCCGACATCGCCCACTTTGAATCGTGCGAAGCGCCTGACAGCGATGTTCTCACCCAGCTTGCCAATTTTAGTTGCGATCAGTTGCGAGATGGTCACAGTCTGATCTTTGATAAAGGGTTGTTCGTACAGGCAAACTTCCTCGTAAAACTTTCCCATCTTGCCTTCCACGATTTTTTCGACGACTTGGGCCGGTTTACCAGTTGCAGCAGCCTGAGTTCGGTAAATGTCTTTTTCGCGCTCAAAAGACTCCGCTGTCACATCTTCTTTGCGGACGAATTTCGGGTCTGTGGCCGCAATGTGCATGGCGACATCGTGCACAAGTTCCTTGAAGTCATCGGTGCGGGCGACAAAATCGCTCTCGCAATTTACCTCAACTAATACCCCGATCTTGCCGCCGGCGTGAATGTAGCTCGTGACGGAGCCTTCGCTCGTGGCGCGTCCGGCTTTTCTTTCCGCGATACTCGCACCGCGCTTACGCAGAAGAACGATGGCAGCTTCGATGTCGCCCTTGGCGTCGGTCAGAGCCTTCTTGCAGTCCATCATGGGGGCTCCGCTTTTGTCGCGAAGCTCTTTTACCTGGGCGGCGGAGATGTTCGTGTTGTGATTGGTGGTTTCCATATCTTTTCGGGTGAGTCCTCTTGCCTGACAAAACTTAGCCCGCGGCGGGCGACCCGCGCGGGTCTGATTTTCTCGTGAGTCGCTGCCCGTGTGGAGAAACGTTCAGCGGCACGGAGCAGACTGTGCCCTCAAAATGTTTGATGCTCAACTTCGTGAGCTTCGACTCCTGGAGCTTCCACGTCAGGTTCTTTCGCCGCCACGGGTTGCTTGCGGATCCCGCTTCCAAGCACTTCTTCCATGCTGATGTCCTCGGTTCCAGGTTCAACATCGGCCGGAGCTGTACCTTCCGCCAGCGCATCTGATGCCGTTAGGGCGGCTTGCGCGGCTGCCGCGCCCGCAGCTGCGGCCAGATCAGCGTCATTCTTGTCGTTCATGAACTGAGAGCCTTCGGCGACAGAATCGGAAATCTTCGACGCGAATAAACGGATCGCGCGCAATGCATCATCGTTTCCAGGGATTACGTAATCCACTTCCGTGGGGTCGCAATTCGTATCAACGACGGCGACTACAGGAATGCCAAGCTTTCGAGCTTCGCGGACGGCAATCTGCTCTTTATTAGAGTCAATAACGAAAATGGCGTCTGGCAGACGGTTCATGTTCTTGATGCCGGCGAGATTTGCTTGCAGATGTTTGCGCTCCCGCTCGAGCTTGATGACTTCCTTCTTGGGAAGCAACTCGTAGCGCCCATCGGTGGCCATTTCGTCGAGTTCTTTCAGCCGTTTGACCGACTTTTGCACCGTCACCCAGTTGGTAAGCAGACCACCGAGCCAACGCTGGTTTACGTAAAAACCACCACAGCGCGTGGCTTCTTCGGCAATGGCATCTTGTGCCTGGCGTTTGGTGCCGACAAATAAAACAATTTTGCCCTGCATTGCCAGATCCTGTACGAACTTCGACGCCTCTTTGAACATCTTCAGGGTCTTTTGCAGGTCAATGATGTAAATCCCATTGCGCTCGCCAAAGATGTATTCCTTCATCCTGGGATTCCAGCGCTTGGTCTGATGCCCGAAGTGAACACCCGCTTCGAGCAATTCCTTCATGGTGATGTTAGCCAATTAACCTCCTCGTTGAGTCTGCATCAGGAACCACGTTCGCCCCTGATTGCCATTCCCGCCCCGCACGCGAGCACGGGAAGAATTTTGAAACTTAAAGAAACTTAATGTAGAGACGCAGCTTGCTACGTCTTACGTGCATCCTTGAAAAAACAGACGTAGCAAGCTACGTCTCTACTGATGTGCTTTACCGTTTGCTGTACTGGAAGCGCTTTCTGGCCCCTTTTTGTCCGTACTTCTTACGTTCTTTCGAGCGCGAATCCCGGCTTACAAGGCCTTCGGCCTTGAGCTTCTTGCGAAATTCGATATTGAAAACCATTAAGGCACGGGCAATGCCGAGCTTGATGGCATCCGCCTGACCGTTGACGCCGCCTCCAGTGACCCTAGCCACGACGTTGAACGTCGTAGCCATGTCTGTGGAAACTAAAGGCTGTTTTGCAGCTGACTGCTGCGAGGGGGTCACGAAATATTCTTCAAATGCGCGGCCGTTAATCTTGAATTCACCGCTGCCTGGGCGGAGGTACACACGCGCGATCGCCGACTTACGACGGCCTGTTCCGTAATATTGAACTAATTCTGGCATTTAGCCCTCAGCACTCAGCCGTCAGCAATCAGCTAACCGGTGCTCAACCTTTCAAAGAATTCCAACCCACTCGTTCTTGAAACTCGAAACCAGAAACTTGAAACTTGTCTACGCGCGAACTTCCAGCGCCAAATCTTGCGGCTTTTGCGCCTGATGAGGATGCTTATCCCCACGATACACATTTAACTTAGTGATCATCTGCTTCCCCATTTTGGTCTTGGGCAGCATCCGCAGAACGGCCTGCTCGATGATGAGCTCTGGTTTGCGCGCCAATCGTTCACGATAATCTTCCGAACGCAAGCCGCCAGGATAACCGGTGTAGTGTTTATAGCTTTTCTGCTCCGCCTTCATGCCGGTAGTCTTAATCTTGTCAGCATTGATAACAACTACGTGATCTCCGGCGTCAATAAACGGGGTATATTGCGGATTTTCCTTGCCCATCAGGATCATCGCTACGCGAGACGCTAGACGGCCGAGCGTTTGCCCGTCGGCATCCACGACGTACCACTTGCGAACGATTTCCCCCGCTTTGGGGAAATAGGTTGACATGCAAAATCTCCTGAAATAAAAAGCCCAGAATAATTAAGAAGACTGCTGAGCACCCTGGAAGCGCCGAAAGGCGCAGGCTACCAGGCGGGCAACCACAGGACTTCCAAAGACTTAAAGATAGCGTAGCCGGAAGTAGATTGTCAACGGAATCAGCTAGATTTCGCGACTGACCCGTCCCAAAATTCCATCCCACTTCGTTAGAACCGGCCTCTATTCCAGCGTTTCGGCAGTTTTAAACCTCGAGAAACGAAGGTTGAGTGCGGTGTTCGATCTATCCCGCTCTTCGACCAGCAGGTGCCGTCGTCGCAACCCCCAGCTTACGCAACCGATCGCGTGCCTGAAGCGCCTCATTACTTTTCGGATAACGGGCAATCACATGCCGGAGTGCGGTCACGCCGTCGTCTCTCTGCCCAAGTTCAATCAGCGCGAATCCCTTTTTCAGTTCGGCTGACGCTGCCTTGTTGCCGCTTGGGAAGTTCTGGAGAACCTGATCGTAGTCTTTCGCAGCGGACTGATAGTCTCCTTTGCGGTAGGCGATTTCAGCCAGGTAGAAATAACAATTCCCCGCCAGATCGGTGTTTGGATAGTACTTCACGTAATCAGAAAATTCCTGCATCGCGAGATCATTGTTTCCGCCGTTGTAATCGCGCAGCGCGTTGTTATAGAGAATGTCTGGAGGCGGGGCTTGCGATTGAGGAGATGCTGATGCCGGAGTGGATTGCGCAGGCTGCGAGTTCAGATTTTGCTGGGCCGCCTGCATATCCTCCAGTTGTTTGCTGACTTTTGCGAGGCGCGATTTTAACTCGTCCAAGCTGTCGTTCAAGGCTTGGATTTGCGAGGAGAGTTGGTCTACGTGGCTCCCCGAATCGCTTTGCTCCTTTTGCAGCGTCGTTTGAAGGCTTGTGATGGCCGCCGTAACTTTGTTCATGCTATCAGTGTTCTGGTCCATCAGGTTCTTCATAACCCCCATGCGTTCGTCGAACGATTGTTGCATGTGGGTCATCTGAGTCTGGAGCGCCTGCACCTGATCTTGCAGTTCGATGATGTCGCGATTCACGCCCCAGGCTGGAGTGATAAGTGGAGTTGTAAGGAAGAGAACGAGAAGTGCGAAATAGATGTAGGACCGCTGGAATTTCATAGTCGTTTCCATCACTGCTTTAGATGCCGGTTTGGATCAACATCGAGATAATAGCCGGGGTCATTCTGAGTCCCAAAACTACTCAGGATGACCCCGATGAACTAGATGAACTTCAATGCCTATCTCTGATAAACGAAATGACCGCGGCGGTTCTGCTGCCAGCACTGCTCGTTGGATTCTGTGCAGAAAGGCTTTTCCTTCCCGTAACTAACGGTCTTTATGCTGTCTCCGCTGATGCCAGCCGAGACGAGAGCACTTTTTACCGCTCCGGCACGGCTGTCACCAAGAGCCAGATTATATTCGGTTGAACCGCGCTCGTCGCAATGTCCCTCAATGGTGAAGTGAACATCGGGATGCTGCTTTAAGAAATTCACATCTTCCTGGATTGACGATTGCTGATCGGGGCCAACATCCGATTTGTCATACGCGAAGTAAATGTCCTTTATGTTTTGTGAGAACAATTCTTCTTCCGTAGCGTTTGAGGTGGGTGTAGGCGTGGGAGCCGGCGGAGGCGTGTTCACAGTTACCCTCGCCGTGGCTTCTTGAGTTCCACCCGAACCTCTTGCGGTCAAGGTATACGTCTTTGACTCGGAGGGCGTCACCTGTTGTGAACCGTTTGACTGAACGGCACCAATGCCTCCAATGCTTACGTCAGTAGCGTTGGTTGTTTGCCATGTCAGTGTGGTGGATTGTCCCGGATCCACAGTTTCGGGATTGGCGGTGAGCGATGCCGTTGGCGAGGCTGGCGGCGGTGGTGGCGGCGGTGGTGGCGGCGGCGGNNGTGGCGGCGGTGGTGGCGGCGGTTGTTTTTTGTGGCAGGCGCCGAGGAACATAATCGCGCCCAAAGCAAATATAAGAATGGACCACTTCGTTCTTCGTTGCTTCACGTTTTCCTCCGTAAGTTAGCGCGCCTTCGGCCCGCGCGCCGGCTAATTCATTATCGCTGTTAGAATCGCGTACTTGCTATCGCTCTTACTTCCAACTCCAATTCGGTTGAGTGTTTCGTCCCGAAAATGTAAGGCGCTTCTGGCTCGTGCCGTCTGCCAGCATGCTCCAAATTTCTTCGCTACCCGATCGGCTCGATTGAAAAACAATGTGGCGGCCATCGGGAGCCCACGAAGGAAAATCGTTGCGGCCACCATCGTGCGTGAGCTGTACCCACTGTTTCGTGGTCACATCCATAATATAGAGGTCTTGAGATCCTGGTGCGCCAGGGCCATAGTGGCGCATCCACGCGAATACCAGAAGCTGTCCGTTCGGTGACCATGACGGAGAGACCGCGTAACCCTGCTCGGTGAGCCGCTGTACATTGGTTCCGTCGGCTTCCATGGTATAGACCTCCGGCAGGCCACTGCGCCCGCTGACCCATGAAATTTGTGCGCCAGTTTTCCGGTTCCACACCGGAGAAACGTCGGGGCCGTGCGAAGTGGTCAAGCGTTTCAGGTTCCCACCCGACGAATCCACAGTATAGATTTCGGAGTGTCCGGCTCGCGATGAGGAGAAAGCCAGCTTAGCGCCGTCAGGCGACCAAGCGGGAGAAAGATTGGTCCCTCCAAATCGCGGAAACGAAACCGTGCGGTTCAATTCCATCGAGTACATCAAAATTTCCCAGCCCGATTTTGTCATTGAACTGAACGCGAGTCGGGAACCATCGGGCGAAATACGAGGAGAAAGCGAAATCGAGCCGAGGTGCGTAATCGGGTGCTGATTTTCTCCGTCATAATCCATAGCCCATATTTCTTTGTG
>PNAR01000061.1 GCA_003169715.1 Acidobacteriaceae bacterium
TTCACAGAGTAAGACAACTCGATCGCGTTATGCAGCGCTTCCCGAAACTCTTCACCGCTAAGATCGCCCACGCCTACCACGCGGATTCCCTTTTCGCCGCAGGTGATGACGATCGCACCCTTGGCTCCGCACTCATCGGCGATGGTCTGGGCAATTCCTTCAAGATTCTAACTTCTATGAAGTGGACAACTCTGGAGTTCGGAGCTTGAAACTGATCGAAGTCACAGGAGGCGAATTTACGTTGAATAATATACTTACCGGCTATCTGAGCGGTGCAAATGCTGCGACTGTCAACATGGGGTTCAGCAGACAAACGGCCGTGTTGCTTGCGCCGAACTTCTTCTCTCAATCGCACCCGGAGACTACTCTGGTGCACGAGATAGTTTTCCATGGTTATGCTGCGCAGATCGATGACAATGTTTTCGGAAATGCTTACTTTACGACGAAGGGTTTGTGGCGACCAGCGAACTCTACCGCGACCACCAATATCTCAACTTGGATGGGGACGGACTGTACATGCACCCCAGGTAACCCGGCGGTGCAATCGTGCCCAACAAATACGGCAAACTGGTTGAAGTGAGATGGTTCAGCTTATGCTTATGTCTAGAACTGAAGTGGCATTGCCCTCTGAAGTCTATTTGGATTCAAAGGCCGGGAACCGGCATAGACTTCTCGGTGTCTACAACGGTGGTTCATTAATTGTATTCGGGGCACGGTGGTCAATGATACCGCGGGATGCCTGTGTCCTGGGGTGGTTCAAATGATGACGCGAATTCTCCGGTTTTCAGTTCTTCCATTGCTGTGTTGTGCGATTGCGCCGTCTTTGAGGTCACAGATTCCTACTGCCGAAACCGAATATGAAAATGGAATGGTAGCCCGACAGAAGATCGACCTTGATGGAGCCCTTTCTCATCTGCAACGCGCGGTCGACCTTGATCCCTCTATGATAAGAGCGCACTTCGCCCTTGGCCTTACCGCTCAAGATCTTTCTGGACCACAGTCCAGCCCCAGGCGCGATATGGGCGCAATCGCAATCCGAGAATACAAAAAAGTCTTGGAACTGAATGCATCACATGCAGAAGCCGCAATGAACCTTGCGTACCTTTTGTACTCGTTTGGTGACTTGGCTGAATCAGAACGTTATTACCGAAAGGCCCTCGATTTTCGACAGGATGATGCTGAGGCGGCCTGTGGAGTTGCGGCCCTGGACGCGAAGCGCGGTTGGAGTGATGTGGCAGAAACAAGAAATAACCTCAAGCTGTCGTCAGAGAAACTGCTGATTGACTCGCCTTCGTGCCGCAATGTCCGCGATAGGAATCTGATGCGTTTTGAAGAGGGCATCGCGCTACTGACGCGGGCTCGGGAGGCCGCCCCCGACAACGTCGAATTAGTGGGCTTCCTGAACATGTTGTACAGAGGACGCGCACAGATTCAGTGCGGCAACCGAAGTGTTTATGAGGCGGACGAGGACATCGCAAGGAAATGGGATCGGATGGAAAAGGAGATGTTGAAAAAACGGGAGCCGGGCCATGCCTTTCCCCGATGTCCTCCGGCTCCGCCACCAATGCCTGACCGCTAGGGGAAACTGGGATAGTCCGCGTATTTCCGTGAGAATTTCCGGCACCTCTGCCGACCATGCAGACAATGCCAAGAATGGCCAGAGCAGTCCTGGTGGACGTGTCCCACCAACTCACACAACGCGGCCTGGATCGACGGGATGGCGGCTGACGACAACATGACCCCGTATCGAAAGCTGGCTACGGACACCCTGCAGGCGTACAAGGCCCACGATATGCCAGCCGCAAAAAAGAAGGCCCGGGAGCTTGAAGTGGCGTGGGACACCCGCGAAAAAGCGCTGCAAAAGAAATCCCCCGATCTGTGGGGACAAATCGATAAGGCCATGGATGCTTTCATCAAGCCGGTGCAAGGCATCCGAGCACTTCTGATTGCTGTCAGCGATGGGTGAATCGCTGACGAATTATCCTGCCCAGCATGAACAGGGAGACTCCGACCAATAGACAACTCCCGACCATTTGCGAGGGTAGGGATGGGCTAGATGGAGATTTTTTCGCCTGCGTTTGACACGAGGTGCTAAGTGAGATCAACGGAGACCCTCCATAAAGGAACACTCCTACGGCCTCGAAGTTCCGTCCAATGTTTGGGAGTCGTCGTGGCCAAAGAGCTTAGGGACGGCGTGAACGGATTTTCCTGTACACTGGCGGCATGAAATCTTTCATCCAGTTTAAAGGCGGCGAAACGATAAACGTCGCCCATATCGTGAAGTTTGTGGAGCAACCCGACAACATTCAGATTTTTCTTTCGGACGGCAGCAGCAGGAGCCTCATCGATCAGAAAGCTATCAACAAATTCATTAATGAATTGAAAGAAGGAATGATCTTCACGTATTAATGCCGGGTGTGTATTACGTGCGTCCGAACCGAGTATCGGGCGAATCTGTTATTTCTTCGTAGCCTTCATCCGAGCACTTCTGATTGCTGTCAGCGATGGGTGAATCGCTGACGAATTATCCTGCCCAGCATGAACAGGGAGACTCCGGCCAATAGACAACTCCCGACCATCGCAAGGAGCGCGGGAGAGAAGACACGTTCAGGTTTGGTGGGCAGTTCCAGTGGCGCGACTTGCTCCGGCGATTCCACGCGAGTGTCCGGCGGCTGCTTCTGTTCTTGGCCCTGCTCCTGTTGCTGAAGCTGAATCTGCCGTTGGCGCTCGCCGGATATTTAGTGGCATCACAGGAGACAGCCGGTTTATCATTTAGGTTTTCCGAGCACTCCCGTCCAGATTGAGCGATGCCGTTCAGGTGCTGGCCTTCCGCCGAACAATCACCAGCCGAAGGCGCGGCCAGCACACAAAGGGCTAAGATTTCTGTGGTGCGCACACCTCAAGTCGGAAGGCCAATTGCGAGGCTACAACCTCGGGAAGCGGGATCCCCGGATCGACGAGTCCGTGGAGGCGGCGTGGAAATCCATCTGATTTTGGATAACTACGAACCCACAAACACCCGGAAGTGAGGAAGTGGTTGGCAGCGCGACCGCGCTATCACGTCCATTTCACACCAACCAGTTCTTCCTGGCTTAATCAGATCGAACGCTGGTTCGCCGAAATCACACGGAAGCGAATTCACCAATGCGCGTACGAGCTTGCGATTTGATCCTCTTCAAAGGACTGCCATAGCGCTTCCGGAACATTCAGTTGCTCGCGTGTCCCGCAGTCGCCCAACGTCGTTCGAAGTTGATCGAGGACCGAATCTTCGATCATGCGAGCCGGCACGGATTTGGTGGGACAAGAACTCCATCCGTTCTGCCGCGCCGATTTACATACATAGTAGCGATAATTGTCCCGTCCTTTATGCGCTCGACCACTTCGTTCACAACAAAAAGTGGAACGAGGAACCACTCGCGCGGTCTGACCGGCTTCCTCGGAAGCGTCGGGTTCGGCAATCAGATTGGTGAAGCGCGCGCGGGTCTTGCCCGGTGCGTCGCGGGTCGCGCGCCCAATGATCTGAACGATTTCAGTCAAGCTCGACCGATAGCCGACCGTCAGCGCGTGATCGCACCAGATCCAGTCGAAGCCTTCTTTCGCCATGCCGAGGGCACTTCACTCGATCTTGCGAGCTTCTCAACCAGGAGCCTGTCGCGGAGAGATCGTTACTGTGGTATCCCCTCCATGACTTCCATGAGACGGCGTGGCATGTCAACAAAAATCTGTCCCCTTCAACCCCGGCTTCCATGCGCATTCGGGGAGCCGGTTGGTGCTCGGCTCGATGCAGGTTGAGATCAGGGTCGAAGTCCGGCGCTGCGATCTGTCGGGCGAGGCTCGAGAACAGGGCGCCGTTCCGGGCGAGCCAGCGCAGCGAGTCGCGCCTCCACAGAGAGGCGGTTTCGCCGAGTAGCGCCGTCAAGTGGGCGTTAACGCATTATAAAAAAGCGCCCCCTTACAAAGTAGGCTTGAGACGTCGGCTCACGACCGACGGAAAGGAGCACCCCATGGACAACAGAAAGTATATTGG
>PNAR01000023.1 GCA_003169715.1 Acidobacteriaceae bacterium
AACCCGAACTGGAAGACGCCGAATGGGGCGTCAGGCGACTCATTCTATATCAATCCTTGCAAAATCCAGGGTACGTCAAATTCTGGCCGCAAGCTCTCCGACATGCAAAACAAGCGTTGCGACGGACTGACTTTGCCGCGTGTCATAAGAAGGGGATGTGGTTTCTGCCACTGATGGATATGATGCCGCTCACAGCTTAGCTCAAGTTGTTTGTTGTAATCACAGCGAAGGAAGGCAATGGCGAATCAAACGGCCACGAAACACGCGAGGTCGGCAATGAAAACTAATACTGCGCACTCTAGAGCTGGTGAGCCGATTAAGGTTGCTGAAGTAAGCGCCCCAGAACAAAACAGCAGAATTCACGAAGCAGTCGCGCAACGCGCATTCGAAATCTCCAAGCTCGAGTCCTTGGTCCTAAAGCGCACCTTAGCTCTCCATGAAGCACATCGCCGCAGCGCCAGAAACCTTGCGCACTATCTTGCCTTGCGTCGGCACGACATCCGCAAACTCCAATCCCAGCTTGCGCTGCTGGATCTTTCTTCTTTGGACCGGACGGAAAGCCATGTTCTCAATGCCGTCAAGACTGTTCATCATGTGCTGGGCGTTCTGCTAGGCAGCAACGCCTCTCTTCCGGCACCCCCAGAGCCTCCTGTGGAACTCGGCGAAGGGGCTCAGCTCAGGGAAAGCAATACCGACACCTTGCTAGGTCCGCCACCCCGGGACAGAAAAGTGCGTATCATGGTCACCATGGACAGCGAATAAAATTCCTGCTGCGGTCGCGTGGCGAGACTTTGGTTGATGAGGGCGACGCGCAGTTTGATTTCCACCATGTGGTCACGACATTTTTCGATATCTGGTAATCCCACCTTTGGAACCTCCTCCGAAACTGTTCGCCACACCCAAGGCCAGTCGCATTGCGGGCGTCCGTGAGCGACTATCTATTGGCTTGCGGGTCCAAATTGCTTTCCTCGAAATTCGGCGCTCAAATCGGCTTTGAGCCGGGTACCGCATCGTTGGCAAATCGTTGGCAAAATAGGCTTGCCTCGGTGCCCCGCACTCGCGGAAAGTGGAAATACTCGCAAAAACATTGGTGATTTATGGTGGGCCTGGGTGGACTTGAACCACCGACCTCGCCCTTATCAGGGGCATTTATGGTGCTATATGTATAGTACTATGTTGTAGTTGGACTGAAGTTTATGCAATTGGACCGAAACATTTTGTCGCACTTGGTGCGTTGATTCTTAGTGCCCATTGGCGCCAGCATTTACGATGAGGGCCGAGAGGCAGTAGGGCGTCTGCCTCCCAAGCAGACGGACTACTCCGGTGTGACTCGGGGAGCACACTGCATAACGCCGATCCATCACGCCGGCGACTGATTACATCCTGCACGCCTGCAGCCGGACCGATATGGCGCTCACGCCATGGCTGAGTGTGGTGCGCGCGCAGAACGCCGATGAAACGTCTATTTGTCAATGTATTCGCTAACTTTCGTTTTTATCTTTTCGATCAATTCAGCGTCCATGAACTTGTAATCATCTTTGATGTCTAGGACAATGATTTGTGTGTGTTCAGTTTCCAATGGGAACTTTTCGAGTATGCTGCGTCTATGTTTCTCTTCCATTGCAAAGACAAGGTCAGACCAATTGATAAGTTTTGCAGTGAGCTCAACAGTTTGTGCCAGTCCTGCAGATGGCTCTGTTCCGGCTGATTTTACCTTCAGGTCAGAACGATCTTTATAAATCATCTCTGCCGTCGGGCTACGCGATAGATTCTTACTGCAAACAAATAGAATATTCATTAGGAGTCCTTGCGCCGCTTCTCGTCACGGATTACGTCGGTCCCGTCGTCCGAGCCGTTATCTTCGTGCTGGTCATGTCGCTGGTGAAGGAGCCGGCCCGGCGGACCTTTAACGCGATCATCGTGGCCGGCGCGAGTGGCGTGTATCTGAGTAGCGGGTTCGGTCCATGGGAATGGCTCTATTTCGCGATCGCGACGCCGGTCGTCTACCTCGCTCTTCAGTCGTACCGGTTCGTTGGGCTCGCCGGGGATCCTTCGCGCGGGAGACTGCCTGAACCGGAAGTCGTCGTAGTTTCTACGAAGCGAGCCGTTGCTTCAAGGCGGTAAGGGTGCCAGGGTTCGCCTTGATCTTGAGACAAACACCCTTTTCCTCGTACGACTCGCTGAGCACGTGGACGTTCTTGCGAATGTCGGCGAGCACACCTTCCTTGCCGTAGGGAACGACAAACTCCACTTCAGTCATAGTATCGAGAAAGAAAGTGACGAGACGAGAGTGAAGTGCCTCGATGTCCTGGGGGTTGAGCGCAGACATCGCAATGGCCTCGGGGAACTCTTTCTCCAGCAAGGCCTTTCGCGAAGAATCGACGATGTCGATCTTGTTTAGGATCACCAGAGACGGGAGCTTTCCCGCCCCAATGTCTTCGAGCACTTCTTTTGTCACCTTAATGTGGGAGCGCAGCGCCGGATCCGCCGCATCCACTATGTGGAGCAGAAGGGAGGCGTCCAGCGCTTCGTCGAGAGTCGACCGGAATGAAGCCACCAGATCGTGGGGAAGATTCCGAATGAAACCAACCGTGTCGGAAACGAGAATCCGAGGTTGAGTCTCCGGCTGCAA
>PNAR01000042.1 GCA_003169715.1 Acidobacteriaceae bacterium
GTACACAAGCAAGTCTATGACGCCATCAAGAACAAGGGCAGACCTATTTTCATTCACTGCTGGTATGGCATTCACGCCACGGGCGCCGTTGCGGCAACCGCACTCATACAGTTTTGCAACGTATCGCCCAAGCAAGCCGTCGATTATTGGAAGGTTGGGGTTCCGGCAACACTTCAGTATCCTAAGGTAATCCAAAGTATCATGAGCTTTAAGCCAGACCCGGCGCTTGAACTGACTCCCGAAGACCGAGACCAATATTGCCCTCGCTTCAGTGCGAAGTGACAATAGTGATGGCCGCTATCGAGGCGTTCGTGTACGAAGGAGCAGCAAGACATCCATTGGAGGTTGCATGACGGCCAGATCATTCTTGGTTTTATTGGTCCTGGCGGCGACTGCCCACGCTGCCGAATTCCATGGCGTCGCAAAGCCTTATGGCAAGGGGCAATGTATCGTGCTCAACCGTGTGCCAGCAGATTCGGGTGCTAAGTATAAATCGAGCGACGCCGACAAGGAGCAGGCCCTTTGTGGAATCGACTTTGCCGACAAAGGGATTGGAATGTGTCCCAAGGCGTGGAGCACCAGCCCCGGAACAGTCATCTACGACATTCGCAAATCCAAATACAATGGTAACCCCGAGACCTTTGAAGCGGAGTATTGTTTAAAGCAGCGGGCGCTCAAAGGGAAAGTTGATGGCGTAGATAAAATCGCGACGTACAAGCAATCGATCAATAGCCAATTCAAACAACGAACAAGTGCTACTTTCGCTCAGGCTTCACCTTTATATTACGAGTACTCTCGATATTTTAATACGGCGGTCGACATTCCCGTGGCTGTCATCCGCACGATGGACGCGCAAGAGCATTTTCGCCGCGTCGCCAGCAGAGGTCATGCAATCGCCCAAAGAGGAATGATAGCGGGCGGATGGAATGTGATTACTTCTGCCGAGAAAAGCCCTCGGGGCTATATTCCAGTTAACGAGTTCTACTATGGCGATCCGAAGGCCGGCCTCTTATATGGGGCCATGCTGAAGGGTCCGGGCGCGAGATATGGTGCGGAGTTCAACGGTAACATCGTGGGCAAGGGCTATTCAGAGCAGTACGTGTTCTTGCAGAAGACACCTGCTTTCCTGGCGCTGAGCGATCCAAAGGAGTTCTTTGATGCAGCGCACGAGGCGATTAATGCGAGTAAAACAGACCCGGTTGTCGGAAGATCGCTTGGCACTGGTGTGTCTAATGAGCAAATGATGCTTTGGATGCAGGAGATGTCCGAGATAGCTCTCATGGACTACATATTTGGCCAGCAAGATCGACCGGGCAATATTGACTACCTTTGGATGTGGTATTCGGTGAATGATAAAGGTGCACTGAAGTCCACTCGCGCCGATTCGGAGGTGGCTCGAACGGGAATGGGATCAATCGCAATGCCCGACGAGATTAAGGGTAGCGCCAAATACTATTTAATACAAAAAACCCAAATCAATGATAATGATGCCGCTGGAAGAGCATATGCCAACTTCACGAAGAGATTTGGGTTGCTGGAAAAACTCCGGCACATGAATGCCGGAACCTTTCGCCAGTTGATTCGTTTGGCAAAAGATTATCAGGCCAAGGGCCCATTGTATAATTATCTTAACGATACGTTTTACATGCCACGAGCCTATATTAACCTGATTGTTCAAAATTCAGTTCAGGCGGCCCAAATTGTTCAAAGCGCCTGCAGAGCCAGGACGATGAGATTTGATCTGAATGCTGAGATGTACCTGGCGACCCAGAAGGTAGAAGAAGTGCATGTTGATTGCGAAAATCCCTAGCGGGGTTGATGAATAGCATCGATGAGTAGTGGGTCTGCCGGATCGATTCGCAGCCGCTTGACGCGCCGCACGGCGGCGATCAGCATTAGCAGCTAGTATTGATTGGACGGTTGAAAGGGGGAGAGCATGCCGAATCCAGGCCAGCCAACAGTCGCGTTGGGCGCCACGGGCGCTCCAGTACGACGCCTGCAGCGTGCCTTGCGCCGTACCCCGGACCTGGGGCTTACGGTTGACGGCTTATTTGGACCGCAGGTCGCGGTCGCCGTGAAGAACTTCCAGCAGGGCGCTGGCTTGGTGGTCAGCGGCACGGTTGATGCGCTCACGTGGAATGCCTTGCCGGATGGCGGTCCCATGCCGATCCTCGAGCAAGGATCGTCTGGCGATGTCGTTCGCTCCTTGCAAACACTACTGACCAACGGCGCCGCGGGTCAGTGGGGGATAATGCCGCAAGGTATCGACGGGGACTTCGGGTCTCACACGAAGGCTTCGGTCAAGGCCTTTCAAACATGGGGCGGTGTCGTGTTAGACGGCGTCGTCGTTGACCAGACCTGGTCGGTTTCTCTCCACGCGGCGAGCGCCACCCTGGAAACAACGGTTGGTCTTAACTTCGTCATCGCTTGACCAGTCATCTTCGTGGCCTCTTAAGTACCCGATGATTCTCGTGACCTATCGACAGTTTGTAGAACACCACTCGTCCTGGATCGAGCGGGAAGGAACAAAATGGCAGCAACAAAGATCATGATAATGCGGCACGCGGAGAGACCTCCGGACGACGGCTCAATCGACGGCGTCAATATGGCGGGTTCCAAGGATCCCGAATGCCTGATCGTGCGTGGATGGCAGCGTGCGGGGGCCTTAGCGCGCTTTTTTGCGCCCGCTGATGGTCACTTTGTTAATGCACAGTTGGCAACACCTGACACTATTTTCGCGTCAAAGGTGGCGCATCATAGCCCCAGCTTTCGACCCCAGCACACGGTGATGCTACTCGCCGATTTTCTGGATAAGTCGATCGTACAGACCCACATCAAAGGTGAGGAGAATGCGCTCGCCGCCGATGCGCTTGCGGCCGACGGTACGGTGCTCATCTCATGGGAGCACGAGTTGATTCCGGAGCTGGGTAATTTGATCACTGTAAACAACACGACCTGTCCTCAAAAGTGGCATGGAAGCAGATTCGATCTGGTGTGGGTGTTCAATCGGCCGAGCGCTTTGGCCCAATGGACCTTCGCGCAAGTCCCGCAACTGCTTCTTCCTGGTGATAGTGCCGAAATCTCCGTTTGAGGCAACCTCACGGTCCAAGCGTGCATGATGCTGCACCGACTTAGTGATTATCCCTGTCACAAGCCGTCGAAGATCAGAACGGGTGCTTCTGTTACTTCGCAATCCCGCATAAAGGCCTACAAGCTGATTCGCGAGGCAGTGTTCGGTTGCTCTTTAGCAGGGACACGGAGAGGCGCCGCGCAGATCAGCCGTTCGGGGCCGGGCTCGCTGGTATCCAGTCCGGATGAGCTTATGCTATGGGTGAGTCTGTAAGGAGGGCCAGATGGCCAAAGACTTGAAAAAACGGGTAAAACGCCTGGAAGAGCAGGTCGAAGATCTCACCAGAAAGGTCCAGGCGCTAGGCAGAACGGCCCCGAAGGAGACCTCCAAGCGCGCCAAGGTAGCGGTGGCGCCGACGACATCCAAAGTCAAACCGGCTGTCGTCAAACCAGCCCTCGTCGAACGCCCCGAGCTCAAAAGTCCGAGCGGGAGCGCGTCGCAATCGGGGTAGGGCCCTAATCGAGCCAGGTACTTTCTCATTCCAGTCCCCCTCCGATTCGGCAGTTACGCTCCGCGAACCTGTCTGTGGCGAATTGTTGATTCTGGCAGAAAACGCTTCTATAGCGTAGTCTTGTGAATCCTTCATTTAC
>PNAR01000227.1 GCA_003169715.1 Acidobacteriaceae bacterium
GGTTATTTTTGTTCCGTCGAAAACATAATCGCTGCTTATAAAAAGCAAACGCGAGCCAAATTGCTTTGCCGCCTCCGCTACATTCGCCGCTCCGCGCGTATTTACGTCAAAGGCGAGTTTGCGGTTCGTTTCACATCCATCAACGTCCGTGTATGCCGCGGTAAGCACTGTCCAATCAGGTCTGGTGTGTTTCAAGGTAGCGAGGACCTGGTCCCGATCGCGAATATCCGAATCTTTCGATGAGAGACCAGCGATGTCCGCCACCCTCCATTGGCGCATAACGGCTTGCCCCAATAGACCGGTTGCCCCGAAAAGAGTTATTTTCATTCTTGAATTGTCTTCCGTATTTTTTGAATCAGCATGTCCGAATATCTCGCAAACGCCGCGAGACCGCACGGCTCACCTGATTTTCGAATGCTACAATTATATGTCTCGACGCCAAGTAGTTCTCTCCGAGGTGTACTCATGGCAACTCTTGAAGCCCCAGTGTTAAATCGCACTCGCCCTCATCAGGGAAAATTCGTTAATGAGCCGCCCACTGATTTCTCGCGGCAGGATAATGTGCGACAAATGCGTGCCGCCATCGAGAAGGTTCGTGGGCAATTGGGCCGCGAATATGATTTGGTCATCGGCGGCAAGCGAATCAGAACTTCCGACAAGATTAAGTCCGTGAATCCGGCCAAACCTTCCGAGTTGGTTGGCCTTCACCAAAAAGCGGGCAAAGAGCACGTTGATCCCGCAATGCAAGCCGCTCTTGGTTCATTTGAGAGTTGGAGCCGGACCTCGGTGGAAGAACGCGCCGGGCTTCTCTTTCAGGTAGCCGATCTTTTGCGGCAACGTAAGTCGGAACTTTGTGCATGGCTCGTCTTCGAGGTTAGCAAGAACTGGGCGGAAGCCGATGCGGACATGGCGGAGACGATTGATTTCTGCGAGTTCTACGCGCGGGAAGCTTTGCGGCTGGCGCGCGTCGAGACTCCGGTCCAGTTGCCGGGAGAACGGGATTCTCTGTTTTATATCCCGCTAGGGGTGGGAGTTGTTATTCCGCCGTGGAATTTCCCGGCGGCCATCATGGCTGGCATGACGCTCGCTTCTATCGTTTGCGGGAATACCGTCATTCTGAAACCGTCGAGTGAATCGCCAACGATCGCAGCGAAATTCATGGAGTTGTTGGAGGAGGCCGGAATTCCAGAGGGCGTTGTGAATTTTTGCCCCGGTTCTGGCGCCACGTTTGGCAACGCGGCGGTCGCGCATCCGAAGACGCGCTTTATTGCTTTTACTGGATCCCGCGAAGTGGGGCTGGATATCAATAAACGTGCCGCCGAACATGTCCTGGGACAGATGTGGATTAAGCGCACCATACTCGAAATGGGCGGCAAAGATGCGATCATCGTGGACACCGACGCCGATCTAGACGCCGCAATTGAAGGCGTGGCCGCGTCATCTTTTGGTTTTCAAGGACAGAAATGCTCGGCGTGCTCGCGTGCCATCGTTGACGAGCGCGTCTATGACAAGTTTCTCGAAGGCCTCAAGGCTCGCGTGGAAACCATCAAGATAGGCGATCCCGCAGATAACGCATATATGGGCGCGGTCATCAGCGAAAGCTCGATGAAAACCATTCTTGATTACATTGAGCACGGCAAAAGGGAAGGACGGCTCATTACCGGCGGATCCCGCGCAACCGGCGCCGGAGAAGGATTTTTTCTTCAGCCGACGGTCATCGCCGACATTCCTCCCAAATCGAAGCTTGAACAGGAAGAAATTTTTGGCCCAGTGTTGTCGGTAATCAAAGCGCGAAACTACGACCATGCGCTGGAGATCGCCAATGACACCGAGTTCGGCTTGACCGGTGCGGTATACACAAATTCGCAGGAGAAGATTGAGCGAGCGATCCGCGAATTTCATGTGGGGAATTTGTATATCAATCGCAAATGTACAGGTGCGATTGTGGGAGCACACCCCTTCGGCGGATTCAATATGTCAGGCACAGACTCAAAGGCCGGAGGCCCCAACTATTTGTACCTGTTCACGCAAGCCAAGGCAGTTGGGGAAAAGATTAGATAGCTTCCGCTTATTCGTATCGAAGCGCTTCCGCCGGCAGAATTTTCGCTGCGGACCATGAAGGGTAAATCGTCGCAATCAACGAAATTCCGAGCGTAACAACCGCGACCAGTAACCCATCAATCATGCGAGGGGCAAACGGTACGTAATCAATCGAGTAAACTTCCGGCGACAAAGACAACAAATGGTAGTGTCCGCCTGCAAACGATAGCCCATATCCCAGGATCAGTCCGATAAGGGTTCCTACTACCCCAATCAAAACGCCTTGCGCGATGAAGACGCGGCGGACTTGTGATTTCCGCGTTCCCATAGACATTAGAACAGCGATGTCGCGCGTCTTCTCCATCACCATCATGATCAGAGAAATCAATATATTTAGCGCGGCCACGAAGACGATCAGGCCAATGGTAATGAAGGTCACTAATTTCTCCATCTTTAGCGCGCGAAACAGGGCCTTGTTCTGCTCCATCCAGTTCGTGGTCATAAATCCTGGCCCGGCGGCCTTTTGGAGTTGGTCCCCAATCGCGCCGGCCTTGTAAATGTCGTCAACCTTGAACTCAATCGCGGCGATTTGATCGCCGATGCCGAACAGTTGTTGTGCATCTACCAGGCGCGCAAGCGACCACGCACTGTCATAATCGTAAAAACCCGAATTAAAAATTCCCGCCACCCGGAAGCGGCTGTACTTCGGAACCATGCCGACCGGCGTTAGTTCCCCTTGCGGACTGGTCACGAGCACGACAGAGCCGACGGTCGCGCCAAGATTTTCCGCCATGTCCTTTCCAAGAATGATCGGAGGCATGGCGGCCACGCGATCCTCAACTCCTTGTAACGAATCCGGCGATTCAGCTTGTGTGGCGCGGACCTGCCCTGAGCGAAGTCGAACGGGGCCCCCGCCCGCGGAAGTTGATGCAGGATTTTCGAGTGGAGGCGCCGATTCATCGAGCGCAGAGGCGGACCCCGCAACCACGCTTTTCAACAGATCGCTGACTTTATTCTCCGCACTCGGAATCATCCCCTTGAGTACCGCCCCCCGCGCGCGCGGACCACGCGAGATCATAACCTCCTCATAAATGGTTGGCGCGGCGGCGATCACGTGAGGTTGGCGCGATAGACGATCAAGCAATGCTCGCCAATCTTTGATTCCGTCATCCTGCACTCGCAACAGCGTTATGTGCGAGGTGGTTTCGAGCAAACGATCCTGAAGGTCCTGCCGGAATCCGTTGTTAATCGCGAGCGCGATGATGAGCGAGGCGACTCCCGCGGCCACACCAAGAATGGAAATTCCGGTGATCACGCCGATAAATGCCTGACGCCGTTTTGCGCGCAAATATCGGGTAGCGATAAAGAGTTCGAATCGCATGGGGAAGCCGTCAGATCAGCTCAAGGGAATTATATAGAGGAGAACAGGCAGCGACAGACCTCTCGTCCGTCATGTCGAGCGAAGCTCGACGGCGCAGTTCGCGAAGAAACGTGTACCCGATCTGAACACACTCTTACTTCCCGCCGATGACCGTCTTGGCAGACCCCATGTTGTCGTGTCGGTCGTACGCGCGCACCACAACGACATGCTCCGCAGATGATGCGCTACCGCTTGTCAGGCCGGGTCCGGCCTGCAGGTCAGCCTGAAAATCATAACTTTCCGTCTTCGAATCTGAAATTTGTCCCACGGGTTCCACAAATTGCCAATCTCCCGCATCCACCGAATATTCCGCTTTTTGGATCAGAGAAAAACTGTCAACTGCCTGGAATGTTACGTGGACTTGGTGACCCTCGACTGAAGCGTGAAGATTTTCAATTCGAGGCGGAGTCGTATCCACCTCGAAGCGTGCGCTTTCTCTTTCTGCGGTGAGTGCGTGGCCAGGAGAATGGGAAGGCGCGTCCGAGGCCACTATCTTGACGATGTACGCACCATCCGGAAGAAGGGATGAATCGAACGAATAGAATTTATCGGTCAGATTATCTTTAAGCGGCAACCAGCGCCCCTCGCCTTCGCCGCGATAATAAATGGAGTAAATCATGTCATCGTCATTGTCGTCGTGGACGCTCCATTTCACTCCTATGGACAAGCGATCGGGCGTGGAAGAGGGAGGGCTATCCATGTGCTGCGGTCCACCGGAGGTGCTGCCCCCTCCATCCCCGGATGATTTTGCGCTTGGCTGGTAACGCACTCCTTCTTCAACCGCGACATCCTCGAAATCAGGCGCGACATTCTTCGATAGGTAATTTATCGTCACACTCTCCACGCGAGGCGGGGTGTTTCCTGCATGCAAAACGGCTTTCCATTGAATGAAACGCGCGGATGGAACGCCAATTTCGGCATCCTTTTGCCATTCGACTTTTTTCCACGCGCTCCAGTTGCGGTCTGGATTATCCACATTGCCGCTTCGGGCAAACAGTTCTACGTTTCCGCTTCCGCGAAGCTCGGCGCGTCCCCACCGGGAAAAAATATGGGCATCGAATACGTCGCTGACATAGGCGCCGCTGGCATTGGAAGAAGCACCCAGAAGAAAAATTTTCCCAAGATTGCTGCTCGACGCGTAAAGGCCACTTCCCGGCGCTGCTGCGAAGGCCGTGACCTGGCTGGCACTGGCGGTGAGCAGATCGGTAAACTTATCCTCTCCACCAACCAGGAAAATATGGCCGCGATTCCCGCTACCTGCCAGTAGCTCTCCGCTGGGGCCAAATGCAAGCGCGTAGACCAAGTTCTCGGCGGAACTCCAGATACGCGTTGGAACGCCATCGGAAGAGATGCGATAAATTTCCGAACCGCCGCTAGCATTTGAGCCGAAATTCCCAAAGCTCCCAGGGATCATCGGTGCGGCGGATATAGAACTACCCTTGGAGATCCCCACCGTAGCCCCAATGTTAAGTTGTGCAGAAGCAGGTGAAGAGATGTGGGAAGGAATTGCCATGTCCGGAAGGATTGCGGGGGTATTTCTCTTTTCTCCCACTCCGGCGGCATAAATATTTCCGTCTGCGTCCAATGCTAATGCCGTAATTTCTTTTTTAGGTGCGCTGTAAAGAACAAATCCTTCGCCATTCGGAGAGATTCGGTAAATCAGTCCGCTGCCATCCGATCCCGCAATTAAATTGTTTTGGCGATAAAACGCGAGCACGCGGATATGTGTCTCGTCACTCTTGAAAAAGAGCGTATGTTCTCCACTGCGAGTTACGCGAAATATTTCTCCGTGATCACCCGTGGCCACATACAAATCGCCGCTTTTATCGAGAGCGAGGTCCCAAATGTACTTGGTTGCAGGGTCAAAAAAGACCGACGAATTCCATGTCGCATCGGCCCCCGATGCAGGGCTAGTATGATCGCTTTTTCGATGATTGTTCCCACCGTTAACCTGTTCGAGCCGATAGATCTTTCCATCAGGATTCGTGGCAGCATATACAGCGCCGCCTTCATCCACGGCAAGAGCCTGTACCTGTAATTCCTGCGATTGGAAAATGACGGTGGACTTCCCGTCCGGTGTAATTCGATACACTCTCGCGGGAGTGCCGGTAGCTGCGAATATATTTCCATTTCTGTCGGTGGCAATCGCCCAAACATACGGCGCGGGCATGGTGACCAGGGGTTTGAACGCGGGCGCGAGTTCAAGGCCTCCATCACTGCGAATTGCCACACCGTCGGTGGTCCCTTTTTCCAATTCCTCGAACTTTGATTGTTCCCACATGCGAGTACCCCCCGCATAACACAAGGCGGAGACAAGCAGAAAAGCAGGAAGAATAGTAAGACTGCGAGTGCGAGTTCTCACCGGAACACCTCCTTCTGGTCGGGGAAAAATCAGGGTACCACGCGCAGCTAACGCAGAGACTAACGGCAGAACAGTTACCGAATACAACGCCCAGGATTAGAAAATAAACTTCGCGTTATTTGACGGTTATCGTCAAGACTTGCGCGCCCGCCACTACACAGTCGAGGGGATCGGTCGAAGCTTCATTTACCGACGATTCGCCTAAAACCATCATGTCTTGTGTCCCTCGCATACCTTCCATGACATTCATGATTGAGACAGGAAGTGTCGGCATGACTTTGTCCGCAATCATGGCTTCGGGATCCGCTTCCAATAAGGAGACATAGATGCGATTGTTAACGTGTTGCTTGTTCAAGATTGCGATGGTGGAAGCCAGATCGAGTTTAGATCCCGCCATCGGAAAGCCGCGATGTAACTGATCGAGTGTGTCGCCATCACTCACCAATATCCGAAGCGCCCCTTTGGAAGTTGAAGATGGAATGTGAATAGGAATATGTTTCACGACACCGTCGCCGCGATATGGTCGGAGCATAACTTCCACAAGAAGATCGTCCCCGGGGCGTGCCTCGGTACTCTGAGTTCGCGCACTCTCAATCCGCGCCCAGCGCCGTTCATGCGAGACTTCGAAATCAAGACGGACTCCGCGGATGTCAGGTATGGAATAGGGATTGTCGTAAATTCGTCCGAAGCGTTCACCGACCTCATGCGAGGCCAGCGCCGCGGCGGGTTGGCTGCCATCGGCGGCTGAAAACATATCCTGAAGCGCTACTTGGGGAAAACCGTTCACGCTGATTCCGCCTGTCATGCGGTAGGTGGTTTCGTCTCCATATTCATTGACCCCATGCAACGCGTTAAAAATCGTTGCCATCATGGCTACTGGACTGAGGCGGGCGTTGTTCAGAATTTCGTAATGAAATTCCTTCGCAGCCACTCCGCCGTGAATGGACAGCGTAACGGGAATCATTTCGGGTTTCCTTCCGAACTCCCCGAGGATTCCGTTGTGGCGGTCCTGCACGAAGGCACCGACTGTTTCAGTGGCATTCACGATCTTGAAAGAGTTCGACGGTGAGGGAAGCGTAGCCAAAACGTCGGCCTTGGTCATCGGCAAATCAACCATGCCGAACTGCATCAAAGGATGGCCACATGCCAGAAGATGTCCGGCGTCAATGTAAGTGACCGTGCAAGTCGCGGTAATATCCATGTCGCCGCGGACTAAAACCGCACTGATCGCCGAACCAGGCACGACGGGATCAGGCTGCTTCGCATCGCTCACTGATCCGACTCCCATGACCGGTACGATACCTGCTTGCGCAAACTGCGGAGCAAAAAGCTTGACACTGTCTTCAGAGAATCCGCTAAAGACCAGTGGAGTTTCGATCGGCTTTAGATAATTAGCGAAGTTTGCGACCGGGGAGTAAGCAATACCGGGGCCAGATGTCTTGCCTGGCATTTCAGGTTCAGCCTTGGCTTCAATGGGGCCCGGCATCGGGCTGGAATCCATGGCGTTGATTTCGAGCATCTCGGAAATTGGAGTGACGCCGGCGATGGGTTCTTTGGAAAATTCGCCGATCCGGAACGCGAGCGCTCCCGCCAATTTTCCGCCGAAATAAACCGGACTGCCGCTCATCCCTGCAACCACTCCGTCGTATTCCGCCTTAGTACCTGAGAGGCGGACGAGGATGATGTCACCTTTGGGCCCGTTCGCGTTCTTCAGAATGCCAAGAACTTCCACGCCCATGGATTCGGGCTTGGTCCCCTGGAAAACTGTATAGGCAACACCACGCATTCCCGCATGGATCTGGCTAACAGGAATAGTTTGAAGGGGCTTCGGGATTTGCGCGGGGCTTATCCCCGAAAGTGCGGCTAGAAACACCAAGGCGCACGCGAGAGTGACTCGTCTCATTAAAGTTTTTCCCCGAGGGCCACCAACCGGCCCCGCAAAGTTAAACTTCGCGTATTTCGATCATGTTGCTGCTAGGAGAGGAGAAGCTAAAGCCCGCAAACATCCCATTCGCGAAGCCGTGCGTCTATACTAGCATAAGAACTTTGAGAGGTAGCATGTTTTCTAAGTCCCAAAGCCAAGCCTGTGGCTGTGTTCGCAGGCATTGTCTCGTCATCTTCTTGTGGCTGCTTGGTTTATTCCTGCTTCCAGGATTGGTATACCAGGCCTCAGCCCAGGACCAAACGTCGGGTTCCGGATCAACCACCCAGCAAAAGCAGGAGCCACCGCCAGCGGCGGGCGGACCGCAGAATGAGACCGGCCCGTATGCCATTCCCAAGAAGGCTGAGGAGCCACCGGCACCTCCGCCAGAGAAGCCCAAAAAGGTCGAAGGAATCCCAGATTACTCCATCCATCTGGATGTCCCCATCGTGAATGTTGATGCCCTAGTCACTACCAAGGACGGCCAGTTCATTCCGAATCTGAAGCAGGAGAACTTCCGCGTTTATGAAGACGGAGTCCCGCAGACAATAAGCAACTTCACGGTATCCAAGGCGCCGATTACGGCGGTATTGCTGGTCGAATTTGCCTCTACCGATTATGGCTTCCTGATTGACGCTCTCCAGGCGTCATATGCCTTCGCGGATACATTGAAGAAAGACGACTGGATTGCGGTCGTTTACTACGACATGAAGCCCCATACGCTGGTGGATTTTACCCAGGACAAACAGGAAGTGATGGGCGCCTTAAATCAATTGCGCATCCCCGGCTTCTCTGAGACAAATTTATTCGACGCACTTTACGACACGCTTGATCGGATGGACCGCATTGAAGGCCACAAATATATTATTTTGATTAGCAGCGGCTTCGACAGTTTCAGCAAACTAAATCTGAACCAAATCACTAAGAAAGTTAAGACTACTCACGATGTGACCATTTTTGCGATCAGCATCGGCTGGTTGGAGCGCGAGTACTTCGAAGCCCAGGGTAGCGCCGCTCCTCACGGGGCGGGAATTCCCATCAGCGAAATTGACTATCTACAGGCTGACAATGAAATGCAGACTTTCGCGAAGCTAACCGGAGGCCGATTCTACCAGCCGCGGTTTGTCGGAGATATGGTGGACGCCTTCCGTGATGTCAGCGGAGATATCAGGAATGAGTATGCGATCACTTATCAACCTACGAACACGAAATTAGATGGCACATATCGCAAACTCAAAGTTGACGTGGTCGCGCCAGATGGAGGCCCTCTGAAAATCCGGGATCAGAAGGGCAAGGATGTGAAATATCAGGTGATCGCACGGGAGGGATACACCGCGAAGCATACCGTCGAATAAGAGGCTTCAATGAGCATGGGCTATATGGTCCAACAGGAACATGAAACCCACGCCAAGAAATACAACAAGCGCCATTTTGACTCCAGGCTCGCGGTTGACTTCCGGAATAAGATCTGACGCTGCCACATAGATTGTGACTCCGGCGGAGAGAGGCAGCCCGAAATTTACTTCTTTTCTCAAGAGCGCCATCGTCAATACCCCCGCAAAAGTAGCGGCGCCGAGTAAAGCGGACGCTCCCCACGCGATTCGCCGGCTCTGACCACTCGCAAGCATTACGGAAGCCACGGTAAAGCCCTCTGGAATCTTGTGAAGAAAGATCGCGATAAAGATTATCCATCCCAACCAATTTGAAATCAGAAAGCCTGACGCGATCGCGATCCCATCGAAAAAAGTATGAATGACTAGCCCGATCACGACAGAGTAGCCCTTGTGAGCATGAACAAATTCGTGGCCGTGCGTCTCTTCGCCGAAGTGAAAGTGCGGCGTGACCGCATGTTCGAAGAAATGGATGATCAGGTAACCAAGCAGAACGAGAAACGCGGCATTCTTTCCGCCGAGTTTAATGCTTTCCGGAAACACTTCGACGATGGCTGTTGCCAGCATGAAGCCCGCGCCCAACGCAATGAAATATCTGAGATAAGATCGGTCCCAATTCTTCTGGACAATGATTGCACCGCCGAAAAGGTTCGCACCAGCGGCGGTGAGGCCCAGTAGCAGGCTAAGAATGATCGGATGCATTGCGAGCAGGGATGATATCAGTTCCCAGTTCCCGGTTCTCTAGTTAGCCGGTTCCCGGTTAAGCGGCAGGACGAATTGCAGCGACAAGGCCATTCAGAATTTTTCCTACTTCGGCTGCTCTATCGAGGAGTTTCTGTCCTTGCTCGATGTCGAAGTAGCCGAGATTCTGCGAGATGATTAATTGAGTTTCGACTTCGACGAGAGCTCCGCGGGCGCGTCCGAGGGAGTGGAAGAACTCATTGGATGAATATCGCGCCTGGCCCTCCGCAATGCTTGTCGGAATTGCTATGGCGGCTCGACGTAATTGGGAAGCGAGACCATACGTTTCATCCCGCGGAAATGTCTTCGTCGTTTTGTAAACTTCCATGACGAAATTCATGGCTTTCTGCCAGGCGATTAGTTCTTGGTAAGACTGTCCCATGTGCGACAGTTTACTTATCAATTTTCTGAAAAGCTGTGACATCTGGACATCTAAGAACTGGGAACTCCAATCTGGGAACTGGGGTATATAGAGGCGGTCTTGAATGCAACTACCCACTATGCCGCACGTGCATCACATCACCGTCCTGCACGATATACTCTTTCCCTTCCAGCCGCAGTATGCCCTTCGAACGCGCGTTCGCCTCCGATCCGGCTTCCAGCAGTTGATCCCAGCGAATGGTTTCCGCGCGAATGAAATGCTTCGATAGATCGGAATGGATCGCGCCGACGGCTTCCACCGCGCGCGTGTTCACTGGAATAGTCCACGCTCGACATTCGTCCTCGCCGATGGTGAAAAACGAGATCACGCCCAGCAAGGCGTAGGTCGTGCGAATCAGCCGAACTAATCCACTCTCGGTGAGGCCATAGCTGGAAAGGAATTCGGCTGCATCCGCATCGGTCATCTCCGCCAGTTCCGCCTCTACCTTGCCACAAATCGCTGTTGCGCCAGCATTCGGACGCGAGGCGACTTCCGACAGTTTGTATTTTTCTACCGCAGCCTCGAGATCTGTCCCCAATTGCGCGCTCTCATTTACATTCAATACGTACAGAATTGGCTTCTCACTGAGAAACATGAATCCACGCAGGCGCTTCTTGTCCTCAGCTGTCATCTCCATCTCGCGCAGTGGCCGTTCCGATTCCAGTTGAGCTTTTGCGCGGTTGAGAAGATCGAATTCCCGCTCCAGTTCGGGAGAGCGCATCTTCTTCAAGTCTTTTTCCACACGCTCAATTCTTTTTTCAATTTGTCCAAGATCGCTGACCATGAGATCGAATTCGACGTTTCTTATATCCCGCAGCGGATCAACCGGACCCACATGCGGGATCGAAGCATCGTCGAACGCGCGAACCACATGAGCCAGCGCGTCTACATTGCGCAGGTGCCCGATGTATCCACTTTCCTTCAATGCATCCTGACCAATTGCACCAACGTCAACGTATTCGACCGAAGCGTGAGTTAATTTTTTAGGATTGTATTGAGCCGCCAGCCGGTCGAGACGATCATCCGGTACTTTTGCCACTCCCACATGCGCTTCGCGCGGGTTGGCGGATGCCTGCTGAGATAGATTTGCCTTGGTTAGAATCCGGAACAGAGACGTTTTTCCTACTTGCGGAAGGCCGACAATGCCAGTTTTCATAGAGTCAGAAGATGATAGCAGGGGATTGACGGCCTGAACCGCTAACAAGATTTCAAGACGGAAGGCAAAGAGAAAAATGTAGAGGGGGGATGATCGGGAAAAACTTATCTGGGATGGGTTATCCGTGGGCAGCGAACTGGCTACACCGGCAGAGATTGATATCCCACAAGCCAGTCTCCGCCGCCACGCTTTCGAGGCCCAGTTCGCCGGCGTTGCGCGCTTTACCGACCCATACCACCCGGAATTGGCATTTTTCTTCGCCGAGCTGCACTTCCAGCAATTCTCCCAGACGAACTTGCCGGCGAAATCCTTGAATGAGCGCTCCGGCACTACTGATGCTCGTGGCGCGCGCGTTCTCCATGAATGGATTTGTGTTCGAATCCAGCCCCCAGATGCGGACAGGAAAAATTGCTTCGACTCGCGGGCTGCGGCGGCGATCCATGCAGCGATAGTAGGGATATTCAGGAAGGAAGGAAACTTACGGCAGTTACACCAAGGAGTGCCCAAAGTTCCGGGCGCAGATCCTAGCCGGGTCAAGTTTGCGTGCCTAATCAAGATCTGGCATGGAGCACGCCCCGGGACCACGGGCATCTCCGCAACTGCCGCATGGGCCGGAACCGGCTCCTTCAGACGCCCCGCTGGAAGCCGATTTCGAAGCCACTGCAAAAACAGAAAGCTGTGGGACCAGCTTCTTGCCATGACATTTCGGGCATGCAGCTTTTTGACTTCCGTACACCAGAGCTTCAAATTCGTGGTCACATGCTTCGCACACATATTCAAAGATTGGCATTTTTGCGAACCTCCTAGCCGGAACTTAACCGCAAGTCCATTTAAAATCAAATGGTGTCGAATCCGCAATCCCGCGATGCTACATTCTTGCCTCGTCGCCGCTTGCGTGGCGGACATCTACAAACTCTCGCCAGCTATTTTCTTACGCGTCAAATTGAATTACCTGCGCCTGATGAACGTTTGATCGAAGTCGAAGCGAGTACCAAAGTCTTATGTCAATGTTACTGGCAGAGTGATCGCGAACGCGCCTTAACGGTGATTGCTGTGCACGGCCTCGAAGGTTCAAGCGATTCGGCGTACATGCGCGGGATTGCCAACAAAGGCATGGCAGCGGGAATGAACGTCGTGCTCATGAACCAGCGAAATTGTGGAGGCACGGAAAAACTCGCTCCTACTCTTTATCATTCCGGTCTCTCGCAGGATGTTGCCGCGGTCGCCCGCCACTTAATTGATGTGGATCGAGTCCCGGCGTTCGCGCTGGTTGGATATTCGATGGGTGGAAATCTGGTTCTCAAACTGGCCGGGGAATGGGGCAGAGGAGGGCCTTCTCAATTTCGTTCCGTGGTTGCGGTTTGCCCGGCCATGGACTTGGCCGTTTCATCGGACGCTTTGCATCTCCCCAGCAATCGGCTGTACGAAATTTACTTTATGTGGAAGATGCGGCGCCGCTTGCGGGCGAAAGCGAAGATGTTTCCCAATTCGTTCGATGTTACCCGGCTTCGCGGGTTGAGGAGCTTGCGTCAATTCGACGACAAGATTACCGCTTATTACTGCGGATTTGAGGGTGCGGTGGATTATTACGCGCGCGCCGCTGCGTCGAATGTCGTGGATCGAATCGTCGTTCCAGCTTTTATTCTGCACGCGAAAAACGATCCCTTCATTCGTTTATTACCGGAGACGCGCGCGAAGATTTTTGCCAACCATAACATCACATTCCTCGAAACCAGCGATGGCGGTCACTGCTCGTTCATCGCCGATCGCGATGGATACGACGGATATTGGGCCGAGCGCCAAGTCGTAGAGTTTTTGCGGCAATTCCAACCCATTATCACGTAGGGACAGCCGCCCGCGGCTGTCCGTGCCGAGCAAGGCTCGGCTATGAACCAACAAGCTGCCTGGAAAAATTCTTTCTACCTCCATAATTTGTCCGCTCGTGTTGAGCGCGCTCAACCGGACAGCCGAGGGCGGCTGTCCCTACGTGTTTTTTTGACGTCTCTGGGAGGCGCAGCAGACGTCCCCTACGCGAATATTTCTTAATCTCCTATACAATCAGCCTCGATGAGGCGCGACGCAAAAAAGATGTTGCTGACGGGTTTGCTGATCGCCATTGCATCGTTTCTTCATGCCGAACCTGTTGCGCAACTTAAGCCTACCGACTACGTTAACGACTTCGCGCACGTCATTGATCAAAATACTGTCGTCCAACTTGATGATGTCTGCAAGCAGATTGACGATAAAGCACACGCGCAAATTGCGGTCGTAACCATTAACTCGCTCGATGGCTCCGACATTGATAGCTACGCCGTTGACTTGTTCAAAAAATGGGGAGTCGGCAGCAAGTCCGCCAATCGCGGAGTGCTGATCTTGCTGGCAGTGGCAGACCGCAAGTATCGGGTGGAAGTCGGTTATGGGTTAGAGCCGATTCTTCCAGACGGCAAGGTTGGAGGTTTTGGCCGCGAGGCGGTGCCATCTCTCAAAGCCAGCGATTACAGCGCGGCAGTCTTGCTGATGACTTATCGAGTCGCCGGTGTCATCGCGCAGGACGCCGGAATTCAACTCGCAGGCAATCAACCACGCGAGCCGGTTGAAAGTCAGCCCCTATCCCAACCTGGGCTAACGCTCGGCAAAATCATTATCGGCATTATTATTCTGCTGCTGTTTCTTTTTACTCCGCTGCGAGGCCTGCTTTTCTGGATGCTTTTGTCGGGAGGCCGCGGAGGCTTCGGTGGGGGCGGATTCAGTGGAGGAGGCGGGTTTGGCGGAGGGGGCGGCGGTTTTGGTGGTTTCGGCGGAGGCAGTTCCGGGGGTGGTGGCGCAAGTGGCGGCTGGTAAATAAGGTGAGGTAATAATGGTTCCTGAAAAACACATCAACGAATTCGTCAGCAAGATGCGCTCGGCGGCAGGGAATAATCTGCGCAGCATCGTTCTTTACGGGTCTGCCGCGACAGGAGACTTCCATCCCGACTTCTCCAACGTTAACCTTCTTTGCGTATTCAATGAGACTTCCTTTGCCACGCTCTCGGCGATCGCTCCAGTCGTGAAATGGTGGACGGATAAAAAGCATCCTCCTCCACTGATCCTCACCGGCGACGAATTGAATCGCTCGACGGATGTATTTTCTATTGAGTTACTGGATATGCAGCAGAGGCACCGTGTCCTCTTCGGCGACGATCTGTTGAGCCGTTTAAAAATTCCCATGCACTTGCACCGGGCACAACTGGAGTACGAATTGCGCGAGAAGACCATCCTGCTGCGCCAGCAAATATTGGAGCTATCGGGCCGTGAGCGTGGACTCTGGGAATTGCTGCTTCGGTCTTTGCCGGCATTTGCAACTCTATTCCGCCATACTCTGATTGCCGTGGGAGCCGCGGCTCCAACAACCAAGCGAGAAGCGATTCAATCGCTCTCGACGCAAATCCAATTCGATTCTTCCCCTTTCCTGCAATTGCTGGATATTCGCGAGCACAAAGCGGAACGAAAACAGTTCGATGTGAGAGACCTTTGCCGCCGCTATTTGGAAGCAGTGCAGCAAATTACGAACGTGGTGGATACAATGTTAGACTCACGCGCATCGGCATAAAAATAGTTGCCGCGAATATTCGATATCCGGCTGCTCGACGTCACCGCCGAACGAAGATTACAGGAGAGTTAAATGACCAAGACCTTAATCGTAATTGGAGTGATCGTACTAATCGTGCTGGCTGTTGGCGGCCAATATATTGGTGTTCGCAATACCCTGGTCGCCAAGAATGAAGCGGTGAAAGCGTCATGGTCCCAGGTGGATATAGTTCTGCAACGGCGCGCCGACTTAATCCCAAATCTGGTCGAGACCGTAAAGGGATATGCACAGCAGGAAGTTACTGTCTTTGGAGACATCGCCAAAGCCCGGTCAGCATTGCTTTCCGCTGGAAACCCCACCGATAAGATTGCGGCTAACCAACAGCTTGATGGAGCATTGGGACGCCTGCTTCTAATTGTCGAGAACTATCCGCAACTAAAGTCGAACGAGAATTTCCTTCGCCTGCAAGATGAATTGGCGGGAACCGAAAATCGCATCGCCGTCGAGCGCAAGCGATATAACGATACCTTGCAGGATTACAACACCTACATTCAGCAATTTCCCGCCAACATTTATGCGAATTGGGCGGGATTCAAGCCGAATAATGCATATTTCGCCGCGTCGGAAGGATCGCGTGAGGTTCCGAAAGTGAATTTCGCGCCATCGAGCACTACGGCGGCGCCTCAACCAGCACCAGCGAAATAGCGAATGCGGGAAAGCCCGTGCAATCTGACTATTCGATTGAACTCGGTGCAGACGACGAAGTCCTGGAACTCCCTTGGTCCGGGCACAATCAGGGACTTCAATATTACGACCTGAAACACTATCCCGAACTCTTACGCCAAGTTGAGGAAGCACAACGCGTCCAGGAGCTCGGTAGTTTTCTCGCGGCCATCAATTCGCCCGAAAGTATTCTTGAAACCGCGAAATGCGATGTGTGGGCATCCACGGATATAAGCCCAGAAGAAGAAATTTTCGCTGCACCGGTAAAATGCGGCTCCTATATTGATCTGCTTTTTAGCGATGAGGCGCGGCGTTTTTCCCTTCCTCACCATGAGAATCTAGCCACGAGTCTTACAGGTCTCCTGAAGCTCGCCCCGGAGATTCCCGCCGCCGCCGAGTTTCTTATTCGCCGATGTTATTACCACTACGCGAATGATCAGACCAATGAAGGCTTCTACATCACCTTTTACTTGTTTGGCTACGATTCGGATGACGTCTCCGCGCACCAGCGTTGGGCGGTTGGGCTAAAGCTCGTGGAAAACGCCATATTGCAATTGTCGCTACGTTAGTCTTAGCTTGCCGCCGCTGCCGGCTCGCGTCCGGGCGCGCGGGTTGCCGATCGTGATTTGAATCGTGTTCGAATAATCGAGAGTAATAGCATCGCCAGAAAAATCGTCAGCAATCCAAGCGAAGCTCTTCTTATACCGACTGCGCGATGCGGCAGAATCGTGAAACGGCCGTAAACAAATTCAATGTGGACCCAATACACCAGCAGCGAAGTGCGCCCCATCTGGATTAGAGGACTAAACCACTTCTGCCCAATCCCCCAGCGGCACCAACTATAAGCGGCGCCGAGAATCACCAGCAGGAACCCGACCCGGATCAAGAAAAAACTGG
>PNAR01000380.1 GCA_003169715.1 Acidobacteriaceae bacterium
GGGATATCCTGAGAAACAATCCTCAAGCCAAAGTACTGATGTTGAGCATGCACAGTGAAGAGACATGGGTTCAACAAGCCCTCGACGCCGGCGCGAAAGGTTACATTTTAAAAAATGCGATGGACCTCGACCTGGCGGCGGCAATCCGGCGAGTCGCCGCGGGTGAGGTTGTCCTCGATGCCCGGCTTCAGTTCCCTTCAACTCTGAAGGGCGAAGGCAGCGGAGCGCTTACCACCCGCGAGTTAGAAGTTTTACGGTTGATTTGTGATGGCAAGTCCAATAAAGAAATTGCCTCGGAACTTGGCCTCAGCGCCAACACAGTTTCCGTGCATCGCGCCAACATCATGGATGCGCTCGGAATCCACAAGACCGCCGAACTAGTCGTCTATGCGATTCGCAGTGGACTGGTGAACTTGCCTTGAACCGCCGCGATTTTCTACAAGGTGTGGCTGGCATGGCGTCTGCGGCTCTCGTCATCGGCGATGCCTTCGGCAATCCTCCCATTGCATCTTCATCGTTGGGATTTCAGTTTGCCGACGTGACCAATGCCGCTGGAATTCAATTCCGCCACAACAGTGGCGCTTACGGCGGCAAACTTCTTCCGGAAACGCTTGGCTCCGGCTGCGCATTTCTCGACTACGACGGCGACGGCTGGCAGGACATTCTTCTGATCAACAGCATGGACTGGCCCGGGCATAAGCGTCAGACCAGCACGCTCAAGCTCTATCGCAATAATCGTAACGGCACTTTTTCGGACGTAACGCGTCAGGCCGGCCTGAACGTCGAAATGTATGGGATGGGCGTAGCCGTCGGAGATTACAACAATGATGGATTCCCCGACATCCTGGTCACCTGCGTCGGACAGAATCGCTTATTTCGCAACACCGGCAAAGGAACTTTCGTGGACGCGACGCATACGAGCGGACTTGGAGGCCGCTCGGCTTTCAGCACCTCCGCCATTTGGTTTGATTTCGACCGAGATGGATTGTTGGATTTGTTTGTTTGCAATTATGTGAAGTGGTCTCCCGATCATGATGTCTTTTGCAGTTGGAATGGAAAACAGAAATCGTATTGCACCCCCGAGGCCTATCACGGCGAAACCTGCTGGCTGTTTCACAATCGCGGCAACGGAACTTTCGAGGAGGTCACCGCACCCAGCGGAATTTTCGACGCCAGTTCTAAATCGCTTGGCGTCGCCATGCTCGATTACGATCGCGACGGCTGGCCTGATCTGCTGGTGGCGAATGACACCCAGCCCAACAAGCTTTACCAAAATCAACGCAATGGAACGTTTAAAGACGTTGCAGTAGAAGCCGGAATCGCGTTCAGCGCAGACGGCAAGGCTCGCGCTGGAATGGGCGTGGACGTCGGGGATTTTGAAAACTCCGGCAAGCCCGGCGTGGCAATCACAAATTTCGACAATGAAATGATTGGCCTTTACCGGTCTACAGGAAACGGTATCTACCAGGACGTCGCTGTTCAAAGCGGCGTAGGCCTCGCTTCAAAAACCACTTTAGGATTCGGATGCGCTTTTGCCGACATTGATCTCGACGGTTCTTTGGATTTGATCGCCGTCAACGGACACATAGATGATACCGTGCGCAATGTCCGGAATGTGGGCTATGCGCAGCCGCCGCAATTATTTCTGAACAACGGCAAGGGAAGCTTCACCGAAGTCGGCGGCGAAGCGGGCGGTGGATTCAATCAACCCAAGGTAGGACGTGGACTGGCGTACGGCGATTTCGATCGCGATGGAGATTCCGACATTCTGATCACCACGAACAATGGGCCTGCCTACCTCTTCCGCAACGACAACAAGTCGGGCAACCGCAGCATTCGATTCCATCTAATCGGCTCTAAATCGAACCGTGACGCTATCGGCGCAGTCGTGCGCATATTTCATGGCGGTACGATGCAGATGCGAATGGTGAAAGGCGGCTCTAGCTACCTCTCGCAATCGGAACTGCCAGTCACCTTCGGCCTGGGCAAACGCGCCAAGATTGATCGCGCTGTAATCGAGTGGCCGAGCGGAAAGACAGAGGAGTACAAAGACCTGACCGCAGCGCGTGAGTATCGCTGCATAGAGTCCAAAGGAATCACGCCGTCGCCCGGCTTCTAGTCGTACGGTGGTTGTTGGGTTTGAGGGGACGGCGGATTTCACAGGCTTCAGAAAAGCTCCTCGTCGCGGCTGCCTTTTGGGTGGCATTGAAAGACGAGGCGATTTTGAGTCCCATTGCTACCAAGCCGTGCAAAAGACGGCGAATAAGTCCGTGCCTTGGAAATCGTTACAGCCGATTTCCACTTTCGCACCGCTCCCGCTACGACGGGTTTTGTGGATAGCTGCAAAGGGAACAACGCCCTGAAAGACCACAGGCACCCTTGCCCTAGAGTTATCCAGCGCCTAAAGGCGCGGTTAATTCGATCGTTATTTGGCACGGCCAAAGTCGCGGTCACTTCCCGACCCACTGATCCACCCAGTCATTCACCGTCTTATACCAAAGCTGACTATTCTGCGGCTTGAGGATCCAATGACCCTCGTCGGGGAAATAGAGCATCTTCGACGGCACGCCCATCCTCTGCAACGTCGTAAACAAATCGAACCCTTGCGAAACATCGAGCCTGTAATCAAGCTGGCTGTGAATCACCAGCGTCGGCGTTTTGAAATTCGTCGCAAACAAATGTGGAGACCATTTGCGATAGAGTTCGCGATTCGTGTACGGAGTCCCGTTGAACTCCCATTCGTTGAACCATAATTCTTCTGTCGTTCCCCACGCGGATTCGGTATTGAACATGCCGTCGTGCGTTACGATGCACTTGAAGCGGTTGGTATGGCCGAGAATCCAGT
>PNAR01000013.1 GCA_003169715.1 Acidobacteriaceae bacterium
GTCTTTAGCCTTCGCCGCGCTGGTCTGGCGGAGCATCCGCGCAGGGGAATAGTTCGCATCTCAGAGGAAGGCCGCCGATTTCTTGCGACGAATCCAACCCAGCTTCGCGCCGCCGATCTGAAAGCTTTTCCCGCCTTTCTTGCGTTCGTGGGACGAATGAAGGGTGACGCCGACAAGGGTGATGCAAAGACTGACGCTGCCGAGGCGGTGCAACAGGAGACTCCGGAGGAGAGGATCGAATCCGCCTTCACTGAGTTGAATGCCGCTCTTGTTACCGAACTCCTGTCGAGACTGGCAAGGATTGATCCATTCCGTTTTGAACAAGTCGTTCTCGATCTGCTAGTAAAGATGGGCTACGGCGGCTCCTTTAAAGAGGCCGCAGCCGTAACGCAGAAAACGGGGGACGAAGGAATAGATGGCGTGATTAATCAAGATCGACTCGGACTTGATGTAATCTATGTCCAGGCGAAGCGGTGGAAGGCGAACGTTGGCCGGCAAGAAATTCAGGGCTTCGTGGGCGCGTTAGCCGGGAAGAAGGCCTCCAAGGGAGTTTTCATCACGACTAGCACCTTCAACGACAATGCGACCGCGTACGCTACCGGCCTTCATCAGAAGGTTATTCTTATTGATGGTCCACGATTGGCCGAATTGATGATCGAGCACGGAATCGGCGTCGACGAAGAACAAGCATACCGCGTCAAGAAAATCGACAGCGACTATTTCGACGAAGCATAATAGATACTTAGCCAACGTTGACCATGACCTTCTCCCAACCCCCAAGAGCGAATGAGCCGACAGGTTGAAGAGCTATTAATCCTAACAAAGACGTACCCGTCTCCTAGTAACAGATATCGCGAGACGACTTGCGTCGCGGCTATCACTCGGACCGGACAGCTCCGGCGGCTATTTCCTGTTCCGTACAGATTCCTGGCCGACGAAACTCGATTTAAGAAGTGGGAATGGATTCGCGCATCGGTAGCGACCACGACGGCGGACCAACGGCCCGAAAGTCGAAGAATTGATGTCGATTCAATCGAGCTTCTGGATGAGCGAGTTGGGACCGATGACAGTTGGTTTGAAAGACGTCAGATCATCGAGGCGCATGTCATCGAAGATTTTTACACTCTGGAGGAACGTAGGAAGAAATCGGGAGAAACGCTCGGGTTCATCCGGCCAAAGGCGATTTCTAGTTTCGAAATCACGCCCGCGAAAAAACCAACCTGGAGCGACGAGGATTACCAGAAGCTCGCGCAGGACGGCCTTTTCGACACTGCCGAAATGAGAAACCGAATCGTCCTTCGGAAACTGCCCTCGGATTACTACTACAAGTATATTTCAGGCGAAAACGTTTACCGCCATAAGATCGTCGATTGGGAAGCAGGAGCTCTTTATTGGAAATGCCTTCGCCGGTATGGCGAAAGTGGCTGCCTGGAGAAATTCCGTTACAAATTCGAAACGGAGTTTCAGAAAAAGGATCTGTTGTTCCTCATGGGCACCACCGGTTTCCCGATCACTGGCTGATTGTCGGATTGATCTACCCGCCTAAGCCGCCGCCAGAGCCCGCGCTACGACAACTCGGCCTTGAATTGGGCCCGTCAAATGGTTGATCTTCAACGCTCCGGCAAACTCTCCCAGCCTTTCAGCTACGAAACTTCGATGGCAGAAGTTGAAGTCCTCCTCAAAACACAACAGGCAACACCGCTCGGCCATTGCCAGGTGAGCAAGCGCTTCGAGCGTCTCGTCGCAAGTCGACAGGTACGCACAAAACCGCTTCGTGTATCGTGACCAATTCTGGTCCTCGCGATATTCGTGACGGATGACTCGCGGACAGCCGAGCTCAGGCAGGTGCGTATAGGCGATTCCCGCATTCTCAAGCGACGTTGATAACGCCGTCTTGGCGAAGCCGGCGCGCCGGCTGGTCGCCAGTTCTCGCACGTCGACTATTCGTTCGACGCCGCACCGACGCAACAGATCGAGGAACTTTTGGGGCGTCAATCCTTCGTAACCGATTGTCATTATCTCGACCATATGAATTGTCTAGCAGAGCGTAAGCCATGAATGCCATCTCAATATGAATTACTATTCGGCGTGCTTCTCAAGCCTTGAAAATCCCGCCACGTGCCAGGGAGGAACTGGCCGCGCCCTTCCATTTTCACAACCAGCAGCCCTAGCACGATAATGAGAACGGCAATGCCGAAACGAGCCCCGCCCGCACCCCAAAATGCACCATCCGTGTTCAATCCGTGTAATCGGTGGCAAAATATCCATCACCGCCAATCTGGAAACGTCGTTAAATCCGCGTAATCTGCACCCTTCATGTCGACCCTTGTCACGATCGATGTAGAACGAAAGCTCGTGATCACTGTCTGCTCCGATACCGTCACGGATGAGGAGTTCGTTCAAGCCAGGAAGCAGGTTCTGGCGGATCCCGCGTTTGATCCGTCCTTCGATCGGGTGTGGGATTTCAGCGCCGTGACCTCGGAGCAGGTCAGCGACGAGACGATCGCGCATCTCGTCGAGACATCACCTTTTGAGGGTGACATTTCGCGGGCGGTCGTCGTGAGCATGTTGCCGCAGGGGCTGGCCCGCGTCATGGAGTTTGTCTCGCAGTCGCGCCGGCTCAACCGGCGGATCGCTGTTTTCCCGACACGGCAATCGGCTGAGCAATGGATCGAAAGCGAGCGCCGCACGCGCCCGCCGGCGCAGGAACAAGCGCCTCGATCCGGCAGCTGCCGGAAGGCTACAGCCCCGAGACACGGCGAGGTGGAGCTGGCCAAGCACGACTGATCGGGAAACGGTCGTAGACCTAAGCTGTCCGTATCTGTGTTAATCGGTGGCGGAAAACTCTGGCCGCAACAACACGCCGTTCGTTGTGAATCCCACACAGGTTGGCGCTGGAATGAATCGCGCTTTCAGCGCTGGGTGGTTTGGGGCGCTGCTGGAGTCCCTGGGGCGTCGCCCCAGGCTGGTTATGAATGTCGCGCCTTTGACGCCAAACAGATACAGCGATCAGGGCCGGCATTGGAAAGTAGGAAACAGATAAGGATGGTCTCGGAGCAACGGTTTGGATCGAGCGCGCTGGGGACCACTAAGCAGAGGCAAGAGCAAGCAACCGGTGACGTTAAATCGGGTATGGTTAATGCCACCACTCTGTTAATCGAGAACTATTCTATTCGAATATACTTGTCGATACTGACCGGCGGCTGGTGGGGAATCAAGATACTTAAAGTAAGCTTTAACGCTCTAATTGATTGAGGGGCGTCATTTGCTTTGAAGATAATGTTTAAATCCACAAAGACAGTGACGCGATTGTTGCCGGTGGTTAACTTAACTTTTACTCCCTTTGTTGCGAGCTTTGGCTCAGAGGACCATCTTATCGAGCCCTTCGAAAGCTTGTCACCCGACGTAAACACCTTGACTGAAGCCAGTGCGTTCGTTGCACTTTCCTGAAGGTGGAACGTCCCCACGACGTCGACAGCGGCTACGCCACCGTAAAACGCCTCAACATCAACAGGGCCGGAGTCAGGTCGTTGGCCTCGCTCGTATACGACGACAGATTCGAACCCAGTTGGCTTGGCCAATACCTCTGCGGAGGCCGTCAGAAGACCGATTTGCAAGAGCAAGCTTAATGTCCTGAGATGTTTTGGGTAAAGGTCAATGCATTTCACGAGGTCAAGTAATGTGATTAAGGAGAAAGGGGCACTTGCGGTCGTTTTATCATTCTTGACGAAGTGGTGGCAAGTACAATTAAGAGCGTCACGCCGCATGCCTCTTCTGCGAGGGCGTTTCGGAAAGGATGCCTGCAAACTCAGTTCTGGGGCAATAATCGCGCTAAAGAGTTTGTTAGCTTGTGAATCAACGCCCTTTACGACCAAAGATGATTTTCATCTAGAAAAAGTATGCCCAGGGGAACGATTCGGGGTCGTATCCAAATATTTTGATATTTTGCCTTCACCTTGGACAACACGAATCTCTCCGCTCCTCCAGTCGTTCCCGCCAAAATCATCCGGCTGAGCAATGGATCGAAAGCGAGGGTTGCGACTAACAGGGATGTTAGAAGCAGCGGCGTCTTTACGTCTTTCATGGCATGAGATTAGGAGTTTGTTGAGGCGTTGAGATTTTGAGGAGTCTGAACATCCGTTGGCGCATCATAGGTCAGGTTTGTAGGGCGTCTGTGTCAGACGCCATTGATCTCGGATGGGCGTTTGGCACAAACGCCCTACAATTCCGATCGAGAAAGAAACAGCGTCTGACGCAGACGCTACGATGTAGGACTGCGATTTTCGATCTCTGGTCGACGGCCAGAGGCCGCCGTTACAGAAATCCGGCGTCGTCATGGACCGGGGAGGAACTGGCCGCGCCCTTCTATTTTCAAAACTAGCCGGGATCTGGCAACCGGGGCGGTTGCCCTACAATTCAGATCGAATCGAAAGGAGACGGCGTCTGACACAGACGCCCTACAATTCCCAATCGAAGAAATAGGCATTCGGCGGTCATCCTCCTGTGCCCGGCTACGGCGGAGAACTAGACCGTCGCTACAGAGAAAACTATCCGAACAGCCG
>PNAR01000426.1 GCA_003169715.1 Acidobacteriaceae bacterium
ACGGTTAAAAGCGGTTGGATGAAGGGCGATTTCTTCCTCGTCAGCCATTCCGATTTCTCCATGCCGCCCGAAATGGGGGGTGCCGGCACATCCCTGTCCATCTTAGGGTACGACGCTGACAAAAAGACTTATAGAGAAGACCGATTTGATAGCAGCGGCCGTCACGCAGCCATGACAGGAACACTCAACGGAGACACTTTGACCTGGATCGGCGAGAATAACTACGGCGGGATGACGATCCAATCGCGTTTTACGATAAAGATGATCTCACCCTCGTCTTACACATCAAAATACGAAGTTTCATCAGACGGCGGAGCCACCTGGCTGCCCTTCTGGGAAGGCAAAGCCACGAAGAAGTNNGTGGGGAGCGGGCGGAAAATTCACCGCAACCGACACCACAGAGTGGATGCCCGGCGGTTCCATGGACGGAACGAATTGGGCCACGTTCATGGAAGGCAAAGCCACGAAGAAGTAATTGCGACTTCGCATTCAGATGGCCCGGCATTCCAGTCGGGCCATAACATCCGGCAATCACAATCAGCCGGACTCGTAGCCCCGCCGGATCACGCCGAGAGGCCTAAGGGAGACTAGTTGTCGAGGGCTGCGGAGGAATCCGCGTCCGGATTCGACCGGAGAAATTCGTATTCCTCAATCACTGCCGCCACGCCAATGCGCGAAACCGGCAGAGGTTGCTCGATCCGCACGATTCGCGCAACGAACCGTACCCGCACTGCGTCGGTTAAGGTAATGTTTGGCGGGAAGGTCATCGTTACTTCGATCAAGCTGCCCTGAGTTACTGGCTGGTCGAGGTAGAAAAAGATTCCGCGGGCGCTGACGTTCTGCGTCTCCGTCATTATTTCGAAGGAGTCAGTTTCGGCGGGAAACTTCACCGAGGCGGGCAGGCGCATATAGAATCGGCGCATCGTGCGTCTTTCCTGCGATTGATGCGGGCTCGATTGTTGTTCCTGTAACATCTCGATTGCCTCAATAGCCCCGTGGCCGCCAGCCTCTCCGCTGCGAAAAGGCCCATGCCAGACTCAACCACTCGCACGCCCAATGCAAGCGGAAAATGCTGGGAAATCCCTAAGTTAATGGCATAGGCGGCTCGTATTAGTCCGGAGCTACTAATACATACTGATGCTGCCGAAAGCAATCGCGGATTGACATAGTTTTTTGTCTCTTGTTTTGGGAGACCGGCTGAATACGGTCTTCCCTTTTTGCGCAAGAGGCCATTCCTGCAAGGACGGCATCTCGGGCCCACCTTGCCTGCATCTCACAATTCGGCTAAATCACTAAGGCCTCATCTTGACATGGTATCCGTCAGATGTTTAAGTAGTTACTTACTTTCACTACAGGTGACAGCGGACGCATTTCCGCTTCTCTACGCGAAGCCGGGGTATCTTGCACATTATTTCCTTCTTCCTCTCCATTAGGTCGAAAACTCGGAGGAGCTCTTGAATTTGAATTCCCGCAGTGCGGGGTTTGGGACCCTGCGCGTCTTAATGATTTTTGCAGTGATGCTTATGGCTGCAACTGCCTTAATCCGACTGGATGGTCGCCGAGTGCCTCAGGCCGTGACTCGCCATACCTCAGCGGATTCGGTTCAAATCTCCGCCGTTTATGGCCATCTTCCTTTGACCTTCGAGCAGAATCAAGGCCAGGCCGATTCGCAGGTGAGATTTCTGGCGCGCGGCAGCGGATACGGACTCTACTTAACTGGAAATGAAGCAGTGCTGGCATTTCGCGGCTCGGGGAAACAGAGTTCGATAGTCCGCATGTCTCTCGATCATGCGAATAGCGCTCCAACCATTGATTCGCAGGACCAAGATTCGCAGGACCAACTTCCAGGCAAGAGCAACTATTTTGTTGGAAACGATCCGCCCCGCTGGCATCGCAATATTCCTCAATTCGCGCGGATACGATATCGCAATGTTTATCCTGGCATTGACCTGGTTTATTACGGAACCCAGGGAAAGCTGGAATACGATCTTGAAGTTGCCCCGGGAGCCGATCCAAAGCAGATCGCGCTTCGATTGCAAGGCGCGGACCAGCTCAAGCTCACCCCGGCCGGTGACCTCGACATCGCCACCGGTTCCGGCGATGTTCAATTGCAAGCACCTCGCGTATATCAGAAGGTTGGAAACAATGAGGACCATGCGGTCGCAGGAAAATTTGTGTTGCAAGGAAATAATTCTATTGCCTTCGACATCGGAGCCTATGATCGCACCCGCGCATTGATCATCGATCCAGTCTTGACTTATTCCACGTATCTTGGTGGAACCGGCAGCGAAAGTTGCTCCGCCATTGAGCAGGCTCAGTTGGGTATAGCTACCGCTCAGTTCACTCCCGGATGTCCAGCGATTGCTGTGGACTCGGCATTCAGAATCTACGTTNNGTTCCAGGAGTAAGCGCAGGTTCTGGATTTCAAAAATGTCTCGATACGCCGCCTTCGAACCCCACCAGCCCGGTGAGTCCTTCTCCTTGTCCGACCGGCCTCACGAACAGCGACGTATTCGTCGTCAGGTTGAACGCCGCAGGCACGGCTGTAGACTTCGCTACATATCTGGGAGGTAGTGGCGCCGATGTCGTCGCAGGAATCGCGGTAGATCAGAATTTCAATGTCCACATCGCGGGTACGACAAACTCTGCCAATTTCCCGACCTTGGTTAGCTCATACCAACCCATGGCGTCTGCCGCGGGAAACCACGTTTTTGTCAGCGAACTCGCTGCCGGTGGGGCTGGTTTACTTTATTCGACCTATCTTTCCGGTAGTGGGACCGACATCGCGACCGGCCTCGCCATTGACAATCTTGGCAAAGAGTATGTGACCGGAACCACGACATCTCCTGCTTTTCCGACGACCGCAGCGGCGTTGCAGACCACGCCAAAAGCCGCCAATCAGTACTTCTTCACAAAACTGGACCCAACTATAACCGGGCCTGGAGGCTTGTTGTATTCGACCTATATTGGTGGCAGCACGCCGTCAACGGGAGTCGCCATGGGCGGCGGCGTTGCCGTGGATAGTAGTTGCAACGCCTATGTCACGGGCGGCACGAATTTTACTGACATGCCGACCTTAAATGCGTCTCAGGGTACAAACCTTGGGGGCTTTGATGCGTGGGTTGCGAAATTCAGCGCGCCGTCCGGGTCCGCATGCGGTTCGCAACTGTCGCTTACATACTTGACCTATTTTGGGGGAAGTGGCGACGACATCGGGTACGCAATTGCCGTGGATTCCGCGCTGAACGCCTACATCACCGGTTCGACAACGTCCACGAATATCGTTCTGCCGACAGGATCCGGTAATCCGATACCTTTCGCTAGTTGCTTGGACACACCGCCTCCTACGACAACCACTTATCCTCTTCCCCCATGCCCTTCAAACGGCACGGCTCCCGACGCTTTTATTGCCAAGTTCGGCAGCTTGGCGTCCAACAGCACCTCGGGCACAAACGTTCCGTATCTTTATTTCACCTATCTCGGTGGTACTTTGGCAGACACAGGAACGGCTATCGCGACTGATAATGTCGGCGGCGCGCTGATTACTGGTTGGACAAGTTCAACAGACTTTCCATCGGCGGTCCTATCAGGCAGTGCGGTGCAGGCGGTTTCGGGTGGAGGCGAAGATGCATTCGTGGCGCGAATTGATACCTCTACCGTTTGCAGTTCCAATCCCGGAGCTAGCCCTCCAATAAGATGTCCCGGTTACTCCTCATACCTCGGCGGTAATGGTACTGACATTGGAACCAGCATCGCCTTGGACTCGCAGAGTTCTACGTATGTGAGTGGCGAAACCGCTTCGGGTAATTTTCCCGTACTCTCCGCTTTCCAAGGCTCCTTGAATGGTGCGAACCCCGATGCATTCGTAAGCAAGCTTGGTCCAATCGGCAATTTGGTGGTAACCGCCACAGCGCCGGTGCCTCCCGCGACTTTTGGCGTCGGCAATCAGATCGCCTTCACCTATACAGTCGTCAATAGCGGAGATCCCACAAGCAATATCATCGTTACCGATTCACTTCCTTCATCGGGAGCTACGTTTAATTCAATCTCCACAAGCCAGGGCAGTTGCGGCACAGCTGTGAGTTCGAGTGTGACGTGCAGTATTGGGACTCTGAATTCTGGAGCATCCATAACCGTAACCGTGAATCTGACTCCCACGGCGCCGGCCACGCCATTAACCGCTCCCGGCGCCATATCAAACAGCATTTCCGTTACCGCGCCCGGAACTCAGACCCAGACCGCCAGCAGCACCGCGCCCGTCCAGGATTTCAATATCGTCGTTGAGCCCGGAACTCCCTCCTCGATAACAGTTCCCGCCGGAGTGCCGGCGAACTTCACATTTCAGGTCACGGGCACGTTTAGTAATTTTCCCGATAGCATTTCGCTTTCAGCAGCTTCGGGCTTGCCTACTGGTTCCAATACCTCGTGGACCACCAATCCGATCCCCAGCCTTGTCGGGAGTGCGCAGACCAGCGTCCTCACTATAACGACTACGCCTCGCGTAACTACCACTGGATCCTTGTGGCACGGAAACGGGCCTCTCTACGCCACTTGGTTGCCGATTTCAGGGATGGCCTTTCTCGGGCTCGGTATCGGCGGGACGATGTCGCGAAAAAAACGTGCACTGATGGGAGTTCTTATCGCGGGATTTCTTGCGCTGGTATTGTTCCAGGCGGGGTGCGGTTCGAGTTCAACTACTTCTACAACCACGGGTACGCCGGCCGGAACTTATCTGATTGCGGTGGACGCAACATCAGGGTCGGCAACACGAACCACCACCGTGACCCTGATAGTGCAATAGATTAAGTTCCGCAACCGCAAGTTCAATTCAAATCAGCTAATGTCATGGACGTAAGTCCTCCGCTTGCGTTCGGCAGGATGACGAACGTACGGTTTTGCCCAGCCGCGAAATTCAATGATCCGCTATTGATGTACTGCACCACTGGAAATCCTGCGGGTGTAACAACGATCTCGTACGATCCGGCCCCAAGCGATTGGTAATTAGAGCTTGCCGTGAACCCCAGAGCGCTGATGGTGGGTGTGACGCCCCCTGTGGGCGGTCCCGCCGAGCCGGCAGGCAGAATGTAGACGTCCACAGAACCCGCTTCCACAGCCGCATTCGCGATGCGTAACTTGAAATCTCCTGAACTCGGAGCCGTCGTGTCGTCCGTCAGCAACATAGGAGTAAGGTTCGCAGCATAGTTTGCCGCAATCAGGGTGTAATTCGTTGCCGCAGTCAGAGTGATGGTTTCGCTGATTGCGGTGGTGGTTGAATTCGAGGGCTCAACTTGCAGCGTGTGAGATCCGGAACTCACCGGCATGTAATTACTTGCCGCGCCCAGAGCCAGATTGCTGAACAGCATCGTGCTGTCGAGTAGAACGTTCATCGTGGTGGGTTCGTTGGGAGAGGCCTGAAGCGCCCGCAACTGGACCTGTGTGTTGCTGCGGCTTCCGCAACTCGATGAAAGCACCGTCACGGCTCCAATCAACAGACAAAAGAGAATGCGATACAGGAAACGCACGAATGGACCTCCCTGGGATTTGATAGGCGGATTCTTTACTTGTATCCCTTGCAATCAGGAAAAAGCCGGTTGCGAATGTTCTCAACGAACTTGGCAGCGAGTGTATCGGCAGGGGTCGGGAGAATTCGTAAAGAGTAGTGAAGATTCGTAAATATTCCGCGCTTCGAGGCTTACACAATTTTACGTTGGTATTACGGGACGAGCCGCATCTAAGCGCGCGCGCCAGCTCTGAACTTCGAGAGACTCACGTAGACCAGACGCCCTCGTCTGGGTGGGTGAGCGCAGCTCACCGGCGCTGTCTAGCTACGCTCCGACGACAGATGAGGACATCTGAGTCTGTGTCGCAACCCAATTTAGATTTTGAAAGTGGAACGCCACTTCATCGCAGGATCGGTGCGGTTCTAGGCGCCAGCCGAAAGTTTATGGTGGGTGGTGGCAGTTTGCGCAATGCCGTATTGACGGATTTTATACAGCAAGGCTTTGTAACTGATCTGCAACATCGCCGCTGCCTGCTTGCGATTCCAATTCGTCTCCTCAAGGGCCCGGGCAATCGCTTCCGCTTCCGCTCCGTCTTTTGCGGTCCGGGATAATGATTTCAGTCCTCCGGGCGCGTCCCCGCTAGTTCGCGATGCAGGATCAGATTGGCTTGCACCAGCGTCACTCCCATGAGGATGCAATTCATGAATCGCCAGCTTCTCATCTCCCAGAACCAAATACCGCTTGATGAAATTATTCAACTCGCGGAGATTTCCCGGCCAGGAATAAGAGAGACAAGCCTGCATCAACTCCGGAGTAAACGGCAGTGGCGCACGTGCGTACTGTTCCGACATGCGGGACATAAAATGCTTCAGCAGAATTGGAATTTCTTCTTTGCGTTCGCGCAGCGGAGGAATCTGCAAGGTGAAAGCGTTCAGCCGGTAGTAAAGATCCTCGCGCAGGCGCTTGTTGGCGAGAGCTTCGGGAATGTTGATGTTGGT
>PNAR01000408.1 GCA_003169715.1 Acidobacteriaceae bacterium
CTGCGCTCGTTCCTCACCATGTTTGGCATTGCATGGGGTGTCGGGTCGTTGCTTCTTTTGGTCGGACTCGGAGAAGGATTTCGATCCGGCAATCGAAAGCAATTTGACGAGCTCGGCGAAAACGTGATGTTCATTTGGGGAGGCCATGCCCCGGTGTTGAATGGAAGTTTTACCGGGATGCGCTGGTACTTTCTTACTTACAGAGATTACAAGGACGTTCTTTCCGAATGTCCCGACGTTAAAACTGCCGTTCCGGTCATTCAGCGCGGCGATATCCGCGCGGTCAGCGACTTTTATCAGACCAGCGGTCAATTGGTGGGCGTGTTGCCGATCTACGGCCAGATCCGTTATGTACCAATCAATGAAGGCCGCTGGCTGAATGAAATGGACGTATCACAAAAACGACAGGTGATCGTTCTCGGAGATGAATCCAAGCGCTTGTTGTTCCCTGGCCGTCCCGCGATTGGCAGCACGATCCTCTTGAACGGAATTCGTTTCCAGGTAATTGGAACCCTGAAACGCCTTGGTCATGGCAATAACAACGACCAGAACCTGAAAAATTACCTTCCCTTCACCACCATGCGCGAAGACTTTCCGCCCTTGAATGTTGGCGAGACTACGGATGCGATTTCTTTGCTCCAATACCAACCCACGTCCCGTGACCTGCATGAAGAAGCGCGAGTCGAAGTGCATAAAGTGATCGGGCGAAATCATGGAATTGACTACACGAATCCCGACTCCTTCGATGAGTGGGACACGATCCGTACCGTGGATCAGATTGGCAAAATTTTCGACGCAATGAATACCTTTCTCGGGAGCGTGGGCCTGGTAACTCTTGCGCTCGGAGCCATTGGGATCATAAACATCATGCTGGTCGCAGTTGCCGACCGTACCCGCGAAATCGGCCTTCGCAAAGCACTCGGCGCAACGAATCGAAGCATTATGTTCCAATTCTTTGTGGAAGGCGCATTCCTCACGCTTTTAAGCGGAGGTCTTGGAATGGCGGGGGCGGCCGGTTTGATGGCGGCCTTGGCCACGCTGCCCCAACCGCAGGGGTTCGATACGCCGCGATTGGTTCCGTCCACTGCGGCTCTGGCCATTTTTTCGCTGGCATTTGCCGGCGTGGTCGCGGGCTTATATCCGGCGCGCAAAGCTGCGGGATTGGCGCCGGTTGAAGCGCTCAGAAGAGAATAGTCATGAAACGTGACCTGCTGGGCCAAGCCTACGGAGCCATGCGGCACGATCTCCGCAAGACTCTATTAACCATGCTCGGCATGGCCTGGGGAATTGCCACGGTCGTTCTCCTTCTCGCATACGGACAAGGTTTCGGGCGCGCGATCGAGAACATCTGGGATAGTTTTGGAGCGACCGCGATCGGCATTTTTCCGGGGCGCACCTCGCAGCAGGCTGGTGGTAATAAAGCCGGCGTCCCAGTTCGTTTCACTCAGGACGATATCGAGTTGGTACGTAATGTCGTGCCGCTAGTCCGGCACCTGTCGCGCTATTCCGATTTGCAAGGTACGGTGCAAAATGGAAACCGTTCCTTCAGTTTTCCAGTGCTCGGAATTGATCCTCAAATGCAGGATATCTGGGCCTTAAACGTGGATGTCGGACGCTTTGTCAATGACGAAGACAATCTTAGCCATGGTCACTACGTGGTGCTTGGCTCAGAGGCGAAAGACAAATTATTCTCCGGCATCCCACCATTGGGTGAGTGGATTCGAATCAACGGCGTCAGCTTCCAGGTCATTGGCGTTCTTAAACCTCGCATGCAAGAGGCAGACAATGACGACAATCGTACGGTTTACGTTCCGTTCAACTCCTCGGACGTGCTCGTGGATACACACTACCTTGGCGGCATCTGGCTGGACTCCATTGGCGTTGACCATACTAAAGTGACCAAGACGGTTCGCGACGCTTTGGCCGTCGCCCACAACTTCAAACCTGACGATGAGAGGGCAGTTTTCATTTTCGATGCCAAGAAACAGCTTGAGCAATTCAATATCATCACCATCGCATTGAATGTGCTGCTGGCTTTCATCGGAACCATCACTCTCGGCATAGGTGGCATTGGCCTGATGAATATCATGCTGGTCTCGGTGACCCAGCGAACCCGTGAGATAGGAGTGGAAAAGGCTTTGGGCGCCCGCAAGCGCGATATCCTGTTTCAGTTCTTAGCGGAAGCTATGGTGATCACAGCCGTTGGCGGCGTCGTTGGGATTTTGCTCTCTTATGCTGTCTCATTTTCCGTTGGGACTCTGACCTTGTACAGCGCACTGGCGAAGCACGCTGACGCAGGCGATATACGGCTGGTCGTCGCGCCGAAAATTCTGCTGATTGCCACGGTGATTTTGGGGCTGGTTGGAATCGTGAGCGGCATGTTCCCAGCAATGAGGGCCGCGAAATTGGATCCCATTGAGGCGCTAAGATACGAATAGGCGTTCGTTTTGGATACGCAGCTGATTCGCCACCGAGGATTCTGGCGGGGTTCACCCGAGCTTTCGCCGCCTCCGGCCAATCTGAATCGCCACCGTCGTTTGCTTCATCTAGCAATTCATGAACAGCAATATTTTCCTACCTCTTTCAAATTATTCGGGACCAGTTCTGCAATCTTCGACCGCTAGCATCAATGATTCGGCTCTGCTTGATTCATATTCGCAGGCCGTGGTTGGTGCGGCGGAAAAGATCAGCACCTCCGTCGTAAAGATCGAGATTACACAATCGGGGAGGACTCCTTCCGGAGACTCCCAAGATCGCCATGGCGGCGGTTCCGGATTCGTCTTCACACCGGATGGCCTGGTTCTGACGAACAGCCATGTGGTGCATGATGCGAAACGAATTCAGGTTTCTCTGCCGGACGGAAGCCGCCTTCCCGCTCACACTATTGGAGACGACCCAGCAACCGATCTCGCGGTCATTCGCCTCGGCATTCCCGACAATGATGCGCCCAATCTTATTGCCGCGCCACTGGGTGATTCGCAATCTCTGCGCGTGGGTCAGATCGCGATTGCCATCGGCAATCCGTACGGCTTTCAATATACGGTCACTGCGGGAGTAGTCAGCGCGCTGGGACGGTCTTTGCGTTCGTATTCCGGACGGTTGATTGAAGACGTGATCCAGACGGACGCCTCGCTGAATCCTGGCAACTCCGGCGGTCCGCTCGTGACTTCCGATGGGCGGGTGATCGGAGTAAACACGGCCACTATCATGGGAGCACAAGGACTGTGCTTTGCCATTGGCATCAACACCGCCAAATTTGTTGCCGGACGATTGCTGCGAGATGGCAGAATCAAGCGCAGTTATATTGGCGTCGAAGCGCAGACGGCTCCGTTGCATCGCCGTCTGGTGCGCTTTTATGACCTCGGCAGCGAGAGCGGAGTATTCGTGATGTCAGTTGACAGTGGGAGTCCGGCGCAGAAAGCGGGTGTGCGCGAAAGCGACCTGATTATTGCCCTCGACGGAAAACCCGTCGCCGGAGTGGACGATCTGCACAGATTGTTAACGGATGCGAGAGTAGGGGTGAGTAATCCGATGACGGTAATAAGGCATACTGACAAACTGGAATTGAAAGTCGTGCCGGAGGAGTCGCGGAAGGAGTGAGGATTGATCATCCGTTGAAGGATTTACTCGCGCCGGTCAGCACTTGCATTTTGTTGGTGGTATCTTTTCGCGAAACTAAAATTCATTTATGTCCTTTTCTGATTTTCGTGGCAACGCCGATGCGGTTCACCGTTTCCGAGACATGCTGGGACGCGGTCGCATGCCGCAATCCATCATCCTCGCCGGCCCTGCCGGGTGCGGCAAATACACGCTTTCGCTGATGTTGGCGAAAGCGATGAATTGCCTGACTTCGCCGATCACAGATGGGCTGCCGGACTTCTGCGGCCATTGCGCGAACTGTGTTCGCATCGCACAATCGGAAGACTTGGAATCTCGCTTTTCCGAGGCCGTGGAAGCGCGGGAAAATCTTCGCGAGACCGACAAAAAAGAGACGCGGCTATTCGTACAAACGCATCCAGATGTTCTGATCATTCCACCTGACCCTCCGCAAATGATGATCAAAGTGGATCAAGTGCGGCGCGTGATTGAAACTATTTATTACCGTCCCGCGGAAGCGAAAGAGCGCGTTTACATTTTTACTGAATCCTGTTTCATGAAAGAAGCCGCGAATTCCCTGCTCAAGGTTCTTGAGGAGCCTCCAGACTACGCGAGTATTTTCTTGTTGGCGGTCAACCCTGGGGAACTGCTGCCGACGATTCGGTCGCGCTCAATACTGATTCAGTTATGTGTGCTCTCGATTGATCAGATAGAGGAATATTTAGCGAAACACCGTCCCGAATGGAGCGCCAAGCAACGCTCCCTTGTGGCGCGGCTTTCGGAAGGAGCGGTGGGACGTGCATGTGGATTCGATCTCGCCGCATACATTTCTTCCCGTGATCATGCTTTGGTTATTTTGAATTCCGCATTGCGCTCTTCCGATCACAGCGAATTGTTCAAGGCTACGGAAACCTATCGAGCCGGCGCGGAGGGGCGGGAAAAGACAGAAAAGCTGATACGGACCATCTACTTAATTTTGCAGGACCTATTGTTCGTGAATTCCGGGACGCCGGAACTGGTTCGCAACACCGATATTCAATCCGAATTGCAAAAACTGGTGCAGTCCGCAGACTTTCAATGGGTGGCATTTGCTGCGGACCGGTTGGCGGAAGTCGAACGTGGGATGCGCAGAAATCTGCTCAGATCGTTATCGCTGGATGCACTCGCCGTCAGTTTGGAGCGGCAGGCGGTTTAGGCATTCACCGATCTCAACGGTTTTTTATTTGCAGAAGTCATCCTGAGGAACTTCAGTCCCGAAGGATCTTGCGCGAACGATGACGCTGTTCTAGCGAAGCTACCCGCTACCCGCCAGATCCTTCGCAAGCTCAGGATGACCCCATCGTGAGGGAAATTCAAACTGAGCCACTACCCCTACCCGTGGCGAGTTGTCGAAACGGGGCGAAATCCGGTAAAATTGATGTTTCACAGATCAAGTTCTGAACTTACCTGGAGCAGTCAATGGCACAAATATGTGAGATCTGCGGCAAGGGGCCGCAATTCGGCAACAACATCAGCCACGCCCACAACGTCACTAAGCGGCGCTGGAACGTAAACCTGCGCCCGGTGCACGCCCGTGTGGGCGCGGCCACCAAGCGTATGCGCGTCTGCACCTCCTGCCTGCGCAGCGGCAAAGTCGTTAAAGCGTAAGAAATTCTCAACCATAAAGGACTCAGAGTTCCACCAAGGTTTTTATTCCTCTGTGGTTCCCTGTGCCCTCTGTGGTTATGTTTTTCCGGGCCCGCCGTACGCTTCCTATGCCAGCGCGATCACGTCGATTTCCACCAGCACATCTTTCGGCAGACGCGTGACCTCGACGGTCGAGCGCGCGGGCGGCGCCGTGCTGAAGTATTTGCCGTAAACCTCATTCATGGCCGAGAACTCGCCCATATTTTTCAAAAAAACCGTCGACCGCACGACCTTCCCCAGTCCGCTCCCTGCGGCTTCCAGAATGGCTGAGAGATTGCGCAGCACGCGGTCAGTCTGCGCGGCTACGTCGCCGGTGATCACTTGTTGGGAAGCGGGATCGATGGCGATTTGCCCCGAGATGAATACAAATCCGTTGGCCTTGATGGCCTGCGAATAAGGCCCGATCGCCTGGGGCGCATCTTTTGTAGAAATAATTTCGCGCATAAAATTCCTATCGCAATCCGGTTACAACGTATGCCTCCGATAGCACCCGCACATAAACGTACGCGTACGCGGCGCCGTCGCTGGAGAAATTAGGCGCACCGGTTTCGGTGATTCCCGCGCCCGCTTCTGCGCCGAAGGTTCTCCACGGCTCCATCTTTCCGGTCTGTATATTGACTTGATACACCGTTGCGGCTTTCGCGGCGAGCCGTTTGTTGTTCGCCACATATACCGATTCCCCGTCTGGCGTCCAGCCAATGATGGAGTAACTCAATTCGAGGCCCGGTATGGGACGAAACCCGCCGCCTTCGAGCGACCAAATTCCCCGCTTTCCATCGGGTCCGCGCACCGCCGTGCTCTTGCCGTCCGGCGAGATTTGCACGCCCGCGATGCCTTCGGGAGTGGCTGGCTTGGAGTCGCCACTGTTCAGATCAATCACGTAGTCGCGCCCACCGTGCCCGGCTTCAATCCCAAAGGCCAGCAACCGCTTGCCGTCCGGGAAAAATCGAGCCGTGTCGTAGCTCACGGCATCGTGGGTGAGTTGCCGAGCTTCGCCCGCTCCCGTCGGCACCAGACTCAGCGGGCCTCCCTTGGGAGGTTTGGTGATCACCCATTTTGCATCGGGCGAGATGGCCAGGGCGAGGCCCTCGCCAAGACGGGCTGGAGGCGAACCATCCGTGTCGCGCAAAAAAACGGTGTAGTTCGGCCCACCACCGTCGCCTTCTTCTTCGAAGACGATCTTGTGGCCGTCGGGGCTGATGTCGCGCAGCTCCGACCACCCGAACCACCCCAATTCATGCTCCTCTTTACCGCCCGGCGCCATGCCCTTGATCCCAAGCCGTGTGTGATTCGACACCGTCAGCACGCTGCCGTTACGCGAATCTTCCAGCCACATACCGCCCGGCGCATTGGTGATCGTCCGCAGCTTGCCAGAAAGTGTCACGGCGCGCGGGTTCGAGGCGCTGCCCGTATTGGTGGACGTAAACCAGATCTCATCGCCCGCCGGAGACCACAGAACTCCCTGCAGCGAGGTCCAGCCGGAAGAAAGTTTCCTGTCTTTATTATTGTCCGTTCCATCGGCGCGAATCACCGCCAACGAACCCTCGTCGTCGCCCCCGGGGTTTTCATGGTCGGCAAATGCGATCCATTTTCCGTCCGGTGAAATCTTCGGATGGCTGATCCATCCGATGGTGTCCAACAAAACCTTGCCGACAGGATATTCCAAACGCCAGTGATTGTTTTCCGGAACGTAACGCACGATCGCCATGGCATCGCCGTTCGCCGACCAATCCGCGTCCTGCACATTGTCCAGCACTTCGTGCGGCGTTCCTCCACTCAGCGGAACTCGCGCCAGCGTTCCACTGCGCGCGTATCCGCCGTAAAATTGCGTGTTCAGACGAATCGCCAGTTCCCCGCTTTTTGAAATTGAAAGCAGTTCCGCATTCTTGATTCCCAGTTCACGCGAGCCCGGATCGTCCGTGCGCGACATATAAAGCTGGTCCTCGCCACCGTCCCACGATGCGCTGTAAATAATGCTGCCGTCCGGCGTGAACCGTGCGTTGCCAATCCTACCCGTGCGAAACGTAATCTGCTGATACTCTGCCTGCGATCCGCCTCCACGTGCTTTGCCGATCCACCATCCCAGCGCGAATGCAGCACCGGCCAATATCAAAACTGCAGCCGACCCGATCAGCATCCCACGCCGCGAAGCAACTTTCGCGAAGCCACCACTTCCCGCGCCAGTCGCCACTTTCGCAGAACTTCCCGACAATTCAGAAAGATGTTCCAGATCAAACGCAATATCGCTGGCCGAATGAAAACGCGACTCCGGATTTTTCTCCAGGCAATGATGCACAATCCGTTCCAGCGCCGGAGAAACATTGCGATTCGTCTCCGCCAACTCCGCCGGCTCTTCCTTCAGAATCGAGCTCATCGTGTCCGCGGCCGTTTCGCCATGAAAGGCCTTCTTGCCCGAAAGCATCTCGTAAAGAATCGCGCCAAAACTAAAAATGTCCGACCGCGGATCAAGCGCCATCCCCCGCACCTGCTCCGGAGACATATACCCCGCCGTCCCCATCACCACGCCCGCTTCAGTACCGTGCGTAGCGGTCGGCATCGAAGTGTGCGAACTGCTATCCGGTTGCGTCAGCTTGGCCAGGCCAAAATCCAGAATCTTGACCCGCCCATCCTTCGTGACAAACAAATTTTCCGGCTTTAGGTCGCGATGAATGATTCCTTTTTCATGAGCCGCCGCCAACCCATGCGCAACCTGCATGGCATAGTCGAGAGTCTTGCGCACCGGAATCGCCCCACTCCGCAGCCGCTCCCGCAGCGTATCGCCCTCCAGCAACTCAGACACAACGTAAGGCGAGCCTTCGCTCGTTCCAATATCGAAAACCGCGAGAATGTTGGGATGATTCAGTGCAGCAGTGGCGAGGGCTTCCTGCTCGAAGCGATGCATGCGGTCGGCATCAAGAGACAGGGCCTGCGGCAAAACTTTGATCGCGACATCGCGCCGCAGCCGCGAATCGCGGGCTCGATAGACCTCGC
>PNAR01000213.1 GCA_003169715.1 Acidobacteriaceae bacterium
TTCGCCGGTACGGCACTGCAGGCATTTGCCGCACGCGACATGCATCTCCGCGGAAACGAAGTCGCCTTCTTTTGTGCTGGTGACTTTCTTGCCGCAAGCCACTACGTTGCCGCAAAATTCGTGTCCTGGAATTAAGGGCGGATGAATGCGGTTTTGCGCCCATCGGTCCCATGAATAAATATGCAGATCGGTGCCGCAAATAGACGCGACTTTTACTTTCACCAAAACTTCATTGTCACCGAAGGTTGGAACCTTAACTTCACGGACTTCCGTGCCCGGAGCGGCCTTTTGCTTTACGACTGCCATCATCGTATTCGGCATGAATGAGACTTCCGTATGAGCGGCACTTTTAGTCTAGCACCGTCATTGAGCCGATATCAGTCGGCGGATATCGCAGGAGGCAAACCCGATTCTATTCCGCTTGCGATCTGCGAGACGGTTGACGGACGGAACGATAAAGGTCAATCACCGTGGTGCGGATGATTCCCTGATTTCCCAAACCGCAAACGATTCCGCAAATAAAAACGAAAAGGAACCACAGATTTCTATTGACAGTTCGTTTACTAGCACTCAATATCTTGTGGTAGTACGGTAGTTGGTACTAGAAATAGGGAAGCAAAACGTTTCAAGGGAAAATCGTACAGGAGGAAACTAAATGCCAGCAAAGAAAAAGGCAGCCAAGAAAAAGAAACACTAATGTGAAGCGAGAACATACTCGCAAGGAATTCAGAAGTTTTGCCAGCCTCTCGTGAGAAGCACCTCTCGAGAGGTTTTTTGCTGGCTGCGGTAGCCCCGCCCGTAGCCAAGCGTTTCTGCCCTAGTTATTCGCCGGAAAGGATTCAAAAATCTTGTACAGCAAGCGCCATCGTGCTAAAAACGCGGATAGGGTGGGTGGCTCCTTAACACTAACGTCTGAAGGAGTATGTCGATCATGAGGGTAACGCGATGGCTTAAGAATTTCTTCGCGGTTTGCACCACCTTGACAGTGCTTTTGACAGGTGTGACTCGCGCAAAGGACGGTACGTCAGTGTTAGCGCAGATTCAGGAAACGATTCTAGATGTGCGGATGACCAAAGGACCTTCAATGGATCGGACAAATGCAGCCGAGCGCCTTTCTCAACTTACAAAAAGGGTAGCCCCCAACGAGGTGGACGATAAGACCCTTGCCGATTTAGTGTCCCTTCTAGACATTAACGACGATTCAGTGCGCGGTTGGGTAGCAGGGGCATTAGGATATTTGGGCCCTCGGGCGAAACCGGCAGTGCCTGCGCTTTTGAAGGTGACGCATGAGACTGATTGTATTCAGTTGAGAGAAATGACATCTGCAGGTGCCGCCCGGCTTGCACTAAAGCGCATAGGCGTAACGCCCCCAACGGCACATTGCGGAACTCAAAGGTAAACCGGCAACGAACGATAATCGTCTATGAGAATAGAGCATTTAGCCTTCGCTGAGGAATTCGAAAGTCGGGAGCGCGCCGAAGAGTATTCTGGACTGGCATGAGACTAAGCCATAAAGCCACCGCAAAATCGGAAAAGACGGCGGAAGTAGCGGTGCCGGATAAACTCTATTTTCGCATTGGTGAAGTTTCCCGCCTTTGCCACCTACCAGCTTACGTGTTGCGCTTTTGGGAAACGGAATTCTCCCAGCTCAAGCCGGTCAAGAGCAGCACGGGTCAGCGCATGTATCGCCGCAAAGATGTGGAGAGCGTGCTGAAAATTAAAAGACTTCTTTACGAGGAAGGATTCACGATTGTCGGCGCCAGGCAGCACCTGCGCTCAGAAATAAAAGTAGACAAGAAGCAAAGCCCTCTTCCATTTCCTTCGCAGCAGGTCCCAGAGCTTAAATACATCCGTCAAGGACTACGAGACATTTTGACGATGCTTTCCGCCCGGCGTTCATAAAGATGGCGTCATCCCGAGCTTGCGAGGGATCTCGCGTGTAGTGAAAATTCGCTAAACAGGAGCGATCTGACAACCCGCGCAATGTGTCAGACAAATAGTGATATAATGTCAGACAAATGGCGTCACACCGCATAACCGTTCGCGTTTCCCAAACCCTCACTGCCCGCCTGCGCAACCGTTCCCGCGCTAAAGGAACGACGGAATCTGAGCTTGTTCGCGAAGCCCTCGAAAACTATCTTGGACATTCTGAGGGCAAGCGCTCCGCCTATGAACTGGCAGAAGAAGCCGGAATCATCGGTGCCGCGCGGAACGCGCCCAAGGACCTGAGCACAAACTCGCGCTACTTGAAAGGCTTCGGCAAAGCCAAATGAGGCGGGTCCTCGCCGATACCGGACCCATTGTCGCCATCCTCAGCCGCCGCGATCAACATCACCGCACCTGCGTCGAAGCTCTGCGCGATCTTCCCGGCCCTCTGTTCACATGCTGGCCGGTCATCACCGAAGCCGCATGGCTCCTCCGCCGGGACGGCAATGCCGTCCAGAAACTGCTCAACAGCATTGACACCGGATTTCTGGAATTGCTGCACCTAACGGTTTCCGATGCCAAGCCGATTGCGTCCATTCTGAAGAAGTACAGCGACATCCGAATCCAACTCGCAGACGCAGCACTCGTCCATCTCGCGGCACGGGACGGCCTGAACACGATCTTTACCCTCGATCAACGTGATTTTTCGGTGTACCGCCTGCCAAAGGGGCGGACATTTCATGTGATCCCGTGAGTTCCTATCGAGACAGGCAGCGTCTATATCTAAAAGGCTAAAACGTCGAGCTTCGATCCACAATCAGCTTCCTAACCCTCTCCCGAAATTCCTCCGCCCCCACATCCTCCGTTTTTTCTCTACCCCGGGTTCGCACATTCACTCGTCCTGATTCCACTTCTTTGTCGCCGACCACTAGCAGGAACGGGACTTTCTGCATGGCATGTTCGCGAATCTTCGCGTTCATCTTTTCATTGCGCGCATCCACTTCAACTCGCACACCCGCCTCTTTCAATTGAGCCGCAACCTTTCGGGCATATTCCGCGTGCCGTTCTGCAATCGGAATCATCACAGCCTGCACCGGCGACAGCCACACGGGAAACGCTCCCGCATAATGTTCGATCAGCACCCCGAAAAACCGCTCCACCGATCCATATAGCGCTCGATGCACCATGAGCGGCTGCTTGCGCGTCCCATCTTCCGCGACATATTCCAGAGCAAAGCGTTGCGGCAAGTTGAAATCGAACTGCACGGTTGAAAGCTGCCAAAGACGCCCAATCGCATCCACCAGCTTGATATCAATCTTCGGACCGTAAAATGCCGCCTCGCCGGGAATCGTTTTGTATTCGATATTTCGCTTTTTCAGCACGTTTTCCAGCGACCGCGTCGCCATATTCCACTGATCTTCGCTACCCACAAAATTCTTGCGGTCCTCCGGATTCCACGTCGAAAGCTCAGTCTGAAACTTGTCGAAGCCGAAGTCCTTCAGCACATCCAAAGCAAAATCCAGGCAGCCTTCAATTTCCGCCTCGATCTGATCCGGGGTGCAGAAAATATGGGCATCGTCCTGCGTAAATCCGCGCACGCGCA
>PNAR01000198.1 GCA_003169715.1 Acidobacteriaceae bacterium
CCGGGTCTCAGACCCGGTCAGGCGCGCAGCGCCGCAGTTTTTAGCTGAGAGCCGAAAGCCGAGAGCTGACAGTCCGCTTTTCCATCATCTCCGTGACGGTCAAAAATTCGTACCCTTCAGCTCGATATCGCGCAATAAGGCGATCAGTTGCTATTACGCTCTGCGAGCGATCCGCGCCAAACGCTGCGTGGCTGCCATCGTGTAACAGAATCACGTCGCCGCCGCGAACTTGCTGTGCGACTTTGCGTTCGACGAACTCTGCAGGTTTTCCTTTCCAGTCCCAACCGGTGACGCTCCACATTACCGGCTCCAATCCAAGCGCCCGCGCAATACGCAGAGTGCTCGGCCGTCGCCCTCCGAATGGAGGACGAAACAGCCGCGAATGCTCTCCGACGGCATCACTCAACGCCTGCTCGCATGCGGTTAATTGCGTTCTGGTTTGCTCTGCGGTTGCGAAGATCAGATTGGGATGGCTGAAAGTATGATTGCCAACTATGTGTCCGGCGCTTATCAACTCGCGTGCAATGTCTGGCCGTTGTTTCACGAAGCGACCAATAAGAAAAAATGTCGCTTTCACGTTGTGCCTGGCGAGCACTTCCAGCAAACGAAAAGTGTGCGGGTCGTTGGGACCATCGTCGTAAGTCAGGGCCAGTTGTTTGGACTGGGGCTGTAGGCCGGTGAACGTTCGTCCGTACCACTGACCGCGCGGCGCCATGCACTGGTAGCCCGCGGCGATAGCTGCCGCTGCAAGACCAGCACCGAAGATGAAGCTACCCGGCAATTCCATGATACGAATCGGGTCAGCCCAGGTTAGCGTCCAAAGAACGGACGCGAACCTGGGGCACCAGACCTAGTTAATGCCGCGATTGTAATTGTTTTTCTGCACGCTGAGTGCCCGCGACGAAAACAGGGGTTACTCTTCCCTCAATTGCGTTCGAAGCTCAGGCGGGATATCCTGCCATTCTAAGTCAGAGTCCTCTAGCTCATGGCCAACCTTTTCGAACTGCCCCGCTACATTGCCGTGGAAGGTCCTATACGCGTCGGAAAGAGCACTCTGACGCGGATTCTAGCTGAGCGTCTCAATGCACAGCGCGTAATGGAGGCTGACGATAATCCTTTTCTCCGCGCCTTTTACGATGGCGAGCGCGGCGCTGGCTTCCAGGCGCAATTCGCATTTCTCATTCGGCGTTTTGAGCAGTTACGCGCGCTCGATCTTGGCGCTCGCTCCCAAAAAACCGTGATTACCGATTTCATATTCGAAAAAGACAAGCTATTCGCATGTCTGAACCTGAACGACACGGAACTCGACACCTATAACCGTTTTTATAATTATTTTCGCGAACAACTGCCCACGCCTGATCTGGTGATTTATTTGCAAGCGACACCAGAGGTTCTCAAGAAACGGCTAAAGAAGAAAGATGCGCCCTCGGAAAAGGCCATCAGCGAAGATTATCTGGAAGAAGTAATAAAAGCCTACGAGCATTTTTTCTTTCATTACACTTCTTCGGATCTGCTGATCGTGAACACCTCGGAAATTGATTTTGTGGAACGCAATCAGGACTTGCAGGAGTTGCTGCGAAAGGTGTCCGCGCCGATTAAGGGGACACAATACTTTTTGCCGTTAGGAAGCCAGGAAGCCGCCAGCGCGTGAGCTGGGCGTTATGCGGACGGGCGGGGGCGCCCGTCCCGCGAGTTGCTACTTCTCGTGACGAGGAAGCGAATACACCGATAACGCCTCCCCAAGCTTCTCAAATTCGGGATCGGCTGTGACCAGCCATGCGCTCTGTTCGATGGCAAGTTCGGCGGCAAATGCGTCCGCATAACCTAAGGCGTGCTTTTGCTTGAGAGCTGCTGCGCGAGTGGCGCGTTCACGGTCCACGGCAATTACGGCGATTGGCAGTTGCTGTAGCTTCGCCTCAGATTCATGAGCCCGAACCTCGCCGTGGCGCCTCCACGCAATGTAAAACACTTCGCCCCAATTGATTGCCGACATGAACAACGGCACATCGAGACGTAAAGCGTGGCCCAGAAGATGACGCACTTTTTCTGCAACGATGCGCCTATCTTCAAAAAAACCAATGAGAGCGTTGGCGTCAAGGACGTAACGCCGCGTTCTTCCTCGAGAAAACGCGCCCGTCATTTCTTCTCTCGTTTGCGCTCGCGTTCCCGTTCAACAAATGAGTCTTCGAACATAGACGGCGCTCCTGCCGCCGGCTTCAGGAATCCCATGATTTCGTCGAGTTGGCGCTCGGTCATCGGGGAAAGAATGAGCTTGCCCTTCTCTTCACTCCAGGTCGCGGGCGTGCCCTTTTCCAATCCGAGCCGGTCCCGCAACTCGGCCGGAATCACCACTTGGCCTTTGGAACTGACAGATGTGCGATAAGTACGCATGATATTTATCCTACCATAGTGTAAGACGGATGTCATATTGGCTTACCATAAAAGGTATTTAAAGCAAGTCCTTACAGGTCTACAATTATCAAAGTTGCACAGGCTCTATCCGCGATGCGCGGAGGGGCACTGGAGGACATTGTGAGTTTTACGCCCGTTGACGGATCTCGCCAGAAAATTACTGTCGCTTCCCTTCGAGAAAAAAAGAACCATCGTGATCCGATCACGTGCCTGACGGCGTACGACTATCCCTCAGCGCGCCTGATTGATGAAGGAGAGATCGACATCGTTCTGGTAGGCGATTCGCTGGCGATGACGATGCTCGGATACGAAAACACCCTCTCTGTCACCGTGGACGAAATGCTTCATCATGTTCGGGCGGTGAGGCGCGGGGTGAAGCACGCGCTGCTAATCGCGGACATGCCGTTTGGTTCTTATCATGCGAGCGCCGAAGACGCAGTGCGCAATGCGACTCGCTTCATGAAAGACGGCGCGGAAGTGGTCAAGGTTGAGGGCGGAGAGAAACGCGCTGATTTGATCCGGCGCATTATTGACGCCGAGATACCTGTCGCGGGACATATTGGGTTGACGCCTCAATCGGTGAATCTGATGGGCGGGTACAAGGTGCAGGGAAAGTCGCTGACGGATATTGAACAGCTCATGCGGGATGCCGTGGCCCTCGACCGTGCTGGCGTTGCCTGTATTTATCTGGAAGGAATTCCGCGGGAGGTCGCCGCGATGATTACTGCCGAGGTGAGCGCACCGACGATTGGGATTGGCGCCGGGCCGGATTGTGATGGGCAGGTGCTTGTCTTCCACGACGTTTTGAATCTGACGTTTTCGGAGCCCGCGAAATTTGTTCGTAGATATGGAGATGCGGGTGGAATGATTTCGCAGGCAGTGCGGACGTTCAAGGCAGACGTTGAGGCGCGACAGTATCCGTCGGATGCGGAGTCGTATCATCTGCCGAAAGAAACCAAGACAGCTCTGGAATCGGTTTTGGAACGGAAGCGTGCGATGCGGCGGTAACGCAACGCTCGTGTAGGGACGGGCGCCCCCGCCCGTCCAAGTCGAGCGCAGCTCGACGACTCTTGATTCTCAATTCAAAGGCGGACAACCGGGGGCGGCTGTCCCTACGTATTTCGTTTCTGATGGACATTTTTCGAACTATTCCTGATGTGCGGGCAGCTTCGCGCACGATTCGGAGCGACGGCAAGAGGCTTGGTTTCGTGCCAACGATGGGCGCGCTACACGACGGGCATTTGTCGCTGGTGCGCGCGGCGAGAACGCAATGCGAGGCGGTCGCGGCTTCTATCTTCGTAAATCCCCTTCAGTTCGGACCGAATGAAGACCTGGAGAAATATCCACGAAATTTTGATCGTGATTGCGAGCTCCTAAGAAATGACAGCGTGGATTTTATTTTTGCGCCATCCGTTGAAGAGATGTATCCGGAGGGAGCGGTAACGCACGTTACCGTCGAAGGGCTAAGCGACAGGCTTTGCGGTCAATCGCGACCCGGTCACTTTCGCGGCGTGACGACGGTGGTTGCGAAGCTCTTTCATATCGTGGAACCTGACATTGCGTTCTTCGGGCAGAAGGATGCAGCGCAGCTTGCAATTATCCGGCGGATGGTTAGAGATTTGAATTTTGCAGTTGAGATTGTGGCTTGTCCTATCGTCCGCGAGCCTGATGGATTGGCTATGAGTTCGCGGAACGCATACCTCAGTTCCAAAGACCGCAAGGCGGCGCTTGCGCTGTATAGGTCCTTGATGGAAGTTCAGAAATTGTTTCAGCAGGGAGAACGGAATGCCGATGTCCTTATGATCGCAGGAAGGAAGGCGTTCATGGAAGGTGAGTCTGCGCGACTGGATTATTTGAAGATTGTTCATCCTGACAGTCTTGATTCACTCACAGATGTAAAAGAAACAGCGCTAGCCGCCGTGGCTGGTTTCGTTGGGACAACACGGTTGATTGACAACGTGCTGTTACGTGGCGAAGAAGTCGCAGTCCACTCAAAGGCAACAGTCTAGTTCCGACAAAAATGGCGAACGGCCGGAGTTCGTGGACAGCTCTCCGGTGCGCGCTGCCTGCGGAGTTGAAGGGAACCTCTGAATATTTGGCGGCTGGTTGATGGAGAAATGACGAAAGAACCAATTTCTGGATCATCTGCAACGCCCTCTCACCACCGTTCACTTAAAGACGACGCTCCTTATACCAATGCGTACTTTCCGCGTTCAACCATTTTTTTTGCAATCTGCTGAGACAGCTCAATCGTATTGAATGGCTCACGCTTCGCCAGCCGCCGCAAAATCGCCATTTGGGTGCGAAGCATATCGCCCTCGGCCACTGCGGCAATAATTTTCTTCGCCGCAGCTTCAATTTTCTCCATCGCCTGCGACAAGTAAACACGAGTCATCGCGATGGGCAATGCAGCGGCGGCTTGGCCCTTAGTGGAGGCGATTTTCTGTGCACGCAACGTTGCCGATTCCATCGCATAGGTTTCGATCACCATGTCAGCAATGGCTCCCATAATTTCCTGCCGATCCTGGATCCCCTGCATGTATTTCTGACTGGCAGACCCGGCGGCAAACAGGGTTAGCTTCTTGGCAGCGGACACCAGTTTCCGTTCTTCGGGCATCGGGCCGTCGAGGCCGTCACTTTGAGATGGGCCTGACAATACCTCGTCCATGAGCTTCTTGATTGCAGCCATGAGTGGCAACTGGCCGGATGTCGCGCGTTTTAGGAGGAATCCAGTAATAATCAGGCGGTTAATTTCATTTGTCCCTTCGAAAATCCGGTTGATACGGGCGTCGCGATAAGCGCGTTCTGCTGGATATTCTTCGACGAACCCGTAGCCTCCATAGATTTGCACGGTCTCGTCCACGACGAAATCAATCATCTCCGATCCCCAGACTTTGATGATCGAACATTCAACTGCATATTCTTCGATGGCTTTGCGAGTTTGTTTCGCGGCTTCGGGACCGGCTTTGTTTATTTCCGAAAGCGCAGCATCCATCATGCCCACAGTTCGGTACACCATGGACTCGCCCGTAAAGATTCCCACCGCCATATTGGCGATCTTTTCGCGCACCAATCCAAAATCGGCAATGGTCTTACCGAAAGCCTTGCGTTGTTTCGCATAGCCGATGGCGTTTTCGAGAGAAACGCGCGCCCCTCCAACGCACATCGCGCCAAGCTTGAATCGTCCGACATTCAGAATGTTGAAGGCGATGACGTGGCCCTTGCCAATTTCGCCAAGAACATTTTCGACCGGGACCTCGCAGTCATTGAGAATTACCGGGCACGTGGATGACCCGCGAATGCCCATTTTATGTTCTTCGCCGCCGATTGAAAATCCAGAGAAAGTTTTCTCTACAAGAAATGCCGTGAACTTCTCGCCGTCAATTTTGGCGAACACTGTGAAAAGGTCGGCGAATCCAGCGTTGGTGATCCACATCTTTTCGCCGTTTAGAAGATAGTGCTTTCCGTCAGGCGACAATGCGGCGCGGGCGCGGCAATTGAGAGCGTCCGAACCGGAAGATGCTTCTGACAACGCATACGCGCCGATAATTTCTCCGGCTGCAAGACGAGGCAAATATTTCTTCTTCTGCTCTTCCGTGCCGAAATAGACGATCGGCAGCGTGCCAATCCCGGTGTGTCCACCCCAAGTCGTAGCGAAGCCGGCATACTTGGCAATATGATCGGCGATGATCGAGGCCGTGACTTTGTCCATCTCCATTCCGCCGTACGCCTCCGGAATTTCGGATGAACTCAGTCCAAGTTCTCCAGCTTTTCGTAGAAGACCGCGGGTGATGGAGAAATCCTTGTGCTCCATCTTCTCGATGTTGGGCACAATTTCGTTAACGGCAAAATCCTCAGCCGTCTGCGCGATGAGCTGATGCTGTTCGGTGAAGTCCTCAGGAGTAAAAACTTCGGATGGAGGGCGGTCTTCGATCAGGAAGCTGCCGCCAGATATTCTGTTAGTTGGGATTACACTCGAAACCATGGAACTCTTTTACCACGAAGGACACTAAGTAACACGAAGGTTTAAATCAAAAGATTTTCTTCGTGATACCTTGGTGCTTCCTGGCTATCCCCGTGCTTACTTCCATCCCGTCCCGTTCACAAATCGTCGGATGCCATCTTTAAGATGCACTACGTTGAAGTTTATAAGCAGGCCGAGCGATTTACCACTGAGCTTCAGGTACGAAAGTATTTGTGCAAGATGTATTGGTGAGAGGCTGTCAACGGACTTGATCTCCACAATCACAAGATCCTCGACAACCAAATCCATGCGGTAGCCGAGTTCGAGCTTCACGCCTCGATATACGACCGGCAATCCAACTTGAGCAGCCGATCCGAATCCAGAGCTGCTCAACTCGTGCTTCAAGCAAGCGGTATAGGTGCTTTCTAATAACCCTGGCCCCAGTTCAGTATGTACTCTCATAGCCGCAGTGATGATGGCGTGGCTGACTTGTTGGGATGTGAGTCTGCGAATAGACGCGGTGGCCATTTAGCGTGTGCCTCCGCTCAGAGATTTTCATTTGGCGGGTTCTGGGCGCAAGGTCATCCGTCACAAGCGTGGAAATAAAATCTTTAACCACCAAGGACACGAAGGTGCACGAAGGAAACCCAAAACGGGTGATTTAAGGCTTAGCTTTCCTTAGTGTCCCTTAGTGTCCTTGGTGGTTAAAGCCTTTCGAAGATACCCGCAGCACCCATCCCGCCACCGACGCACATTGTCACCAAACCGTAACGCGCGTCTCTTCTCGCTAATTCGCGAATGATGGTCGCTGTAAGCTTCGCACCGGTGCATCCCAGCGGATGCCCCAGAGCGACCGCGCCCCCATTTGGATTTACGCGTTCAGGATCGAGTCCAGCCTCTTTGATTACCGCCAGCGATTGCGCGGCGAAGGCTTCGTTCAATTCAATGACATCAATGTCGGCTAGCTTGATCCCGGCAAGTTTTAGAGCCTTGGGAATAGCAAACACTGGCCCCAATCCCATTTCCTCCGGCTTGTATCCTGCGGTAGCGAACGCGACATAGCGTGCCAGCGGTTTGATGCCCAGAGACTTTGCGCGCTCCCCCGACATTACGACGGCTGCTGCGGCCCCATCGGACATCTGCGAGGAATTGCCCGCAGTCACTGTGCCTTTGGCGTGAAACGCCGGCTTGAGCGAAAGCAAAGCCTCGAGCGATGTATCGGCGCGAGGCCCTTCGTCGGTTTTAAAAATAATTTCCTGGCGCTTTGGTTTCGACCCATTGGGAGTGGTGAAACTTACAGGCACGGCAACCGTTTCGTCTTCGAATCTTCCGGCTTGGATTGCCGCGAGCGCCTTCTGATGACTTCGCAAAGAGAATTCGTCGGCCATCTCCCGCGTGATATTGAACCTCTGCGCCAGCCGCTCCGCGGTGAGTCCCATTGAAAGATACGCATCCGGATAATGATCCACGAGCCACGGATTGGGAGCGATTTTGTGTCCGCCCATCGGAATCATTGACATGGATTCAGTGCCGCCGGCAACGATGACCTCGGCTCCGCCGCCCATGATCCGCTCGGCCGCCATCGCAATTGCCTGGAGACCGGAAGAGCAGAAACGATTTATGGTCATAGCTGAAATTTCAACGGGCAATCCTGCGCGCAAAGACGCAATGCGGGCGACGTTCATGCCCTGCTCGGCCTCGGGCATGGCGCAGCCCAGGATAACGTCTTCAATTTCCTTTGCATCGAGTTGAGGAACCCGTTCGAGCGCGCCCTTGATTGCAATAGCGGCGAGCTCGTCGGGACGAGTAGCGCGGAGCGTGCCCTTGAAAGCGCGCCCTACAGGAGTGCGGACAGAGGAGACGATAACTACTTCACGCATGGAAGTACATTATCAACCACAATGGACTTGAAGTGCCATCAGCGAATTTCCAAACGATAGCCTTGGCATGTTTTTTCGCGATGCCCCCAGACTTCAAGGCGAGAAGGAGGATGTAGAGCGATTGGGATATTTGAGATTCAGATCTCAGACGCTGATGTATTCGGTGGTCGCGTTCGGCGAGGGAATCGGGTCTCCTTGCTGACGCATGCCTTCGAGATGAAACTCAATCGCCTCTCGGATCAGACTCTTGACCTCGGCTAAGGTTTCCCCAGCGACGCCAAGACCAGGGAGGTCAGGGGCGTAAGCTCCCCAGCCTGTTTCCGACTTTTCATAAATAACCAGATATTTCATTTGAGGCCCGCCTGCTTCAGAATATTGTTCAACGTTCCGGGCGGAATGTCCACTGACGGATGACCGCAACGGTAACGGTCCCCGGCTTGGCAGGATCGTGAAACTGCCGATGACTGCCTTTAGTCCTAACTAGCCGCCACCCGTCCTGTTCCAAGTGCTTTACTAGGTCGCGAACTTTCATCGAGGTTTCTTGCTACCGTTTTGGTCTGTATATATCGGTGCTGGTTCCGAAGAAAACTTCCGCCGCGTTCATCAGCGTCTCGGAGAGAGTCGGGTGCGGATGGATTGTCATCGCCATGTCTTTCGCAAGCGTCCCCATCTCAATCGCCAGCACTCCTTCGGCGATCAATTCCCCTGCGCCCGCGCCAACGATGCCGACACCGAGCACGCGCTCGCTTTCAGGATCAATTAGAAGCTTGGTCATGCCTTCTGTACGGTCAATGGTCATGGCTCGTCCCGAAGCGGCCCAGGGGAATTTTGCGACTTTGATCTCCCGGCTATCTTTTTGCGCCTGAGTTTCCGTGAGACCACACCACGCGATTTCCGGATCGGTGAAGACGACGGCGGGAATAGCATTCGGCTCAAATGCGACTTTGTGCCCTGCGATGGCTTCGACAGCGGTGCGTCCTTCATGCGAAGCCTTGTGAGCCAGCATGGGTTCGCCGACGACATCGCCAATTGCGTAGATGGCCGAATCGTCGGTCTGTAGTTGCTTGTTGACCTGGATAAATCCGCGCTGGCTGACGACAACGCCGGTCTTGTCAAGGCCCGGAATTTCGGAGTTCGGCCTGCGCCCTACGGAGACCAAGACTTTGTCGAAAACTTTCTCTCGTTCTTTGACTGCGGCCCCATCAAAACTGACGCGAATTCCATCTGCGTCTTCTTTGACCGCGGTGACCGTAGTATTCAGTAAGATCGCCTCAAATGATTTCTCGATTCGCTTTTGAAGCGGAAGAACGAGATCGCGATCTGCTCCCGGCAATAGCCCTGCCGTCATCTCAACCACCGACACTTTCGATCCGAGCGCGGCGTACACGCTACCCAACTCTAGGCCGATGTATCCGCCGCCAATTACGAGTAAGGTCTTCGGCACATCTTGGATATCCAAAGCGCTGGTCGAATCCATCATTCGCGGCGTGTCAAGTTTGAGGCTTGGAATGACTGACGGACGCGAGCCCGTGGCAATGATGATGCGGTCGAAACTGAGTGTCTGCGCACCGCCGTTCACCTTCGTGACTCGCAAAGTGCTGGAGTCCTCGAATGCTGCGCGCCCTTGAATATACGTAACGGCGCGCTGCTTCGAGAGTTGGCCTAAGCCGCCGGTCAACTTCTTGACGACTCCTTCTTTCCACGAGCGCAATCGTGCTAAATCAATCTTGGGTTCGCCAAACTCGATCCCCCAATTTTTGGCGTGGCGCGATTCGTCAATCAATTTCGCCACGTGCAGTAGCGCCTTGGATGGGATGCATCCCCGATAGAGACAAACTCCGCCGGGGTTCGGTTCCTGATCAATCAACGTTACTTTCATTCCGAGATCGGCAGCGAGGAAGGCGGCCGCGTACCCGCCCGGCCCTCCGCCGACCACTGCGATATTTAGATTTGAAGTTTCAGTCATTGGAAGTCAAAGGCTGTAACCACAGAGGACACAAAGGTCCACAAAGGAAAATCCAGTTCTTTTCTATTTTCCTTCGTGCGACTTCGTGTCCTTGGTGGTTTATGGTCTTCATTCGAGTCAAGGGCTCTAACCACAGAGGACACAAAGGTCCACAAAGGAAAATCCAGTTCTTTTTCTATTTCCTTCGTGCAACTTCGTGTCCCTGGTGGTTTGTGGTCTTCATTCGAGTCAAGGGCTCTAACCACAGAGGACACAGAGGTACACAAAGGAAATCGAATTCTTTGAAACCGGTTTCTCCGTGCCCCTCCGCGCCCTCTGCGGTTAATGATTTCGCTTCACCCCTGAACCGACAGCAGGAATGGCTGCTCGAATGCCTCCGCGATCCAGCGCAGAAATCGGGCCGCGTCTGCGCCATCAATCAGGCGATGGTCATACGAAAGCGAAAGAGGGATCACCTGGCGCGGTTCGAATTTTCCATTCATCCATACCGGCTCCATGCTGGAACGCGAAAGCCCGAGTATCGCCACTTCAGGGAAATTGACGATCGGCGAAAACCCCGTGCCTCCGATTCCGCCGAGATTCGTAATCGTGAAAGTGCCGCCCGACATTTCGTCCGGCGTCAATTTCTTCTCTTTAGCTTTCTTGGAAAGCTGAGTCAGCTCGGCGGCAAGCTCAACAATATTTTTCTTATCCACATCGTGAATTACGGGAACGAGAAGGCCGCGGTCAGTATCTACAGCAACGCCAATGTGTATGTACTGCTTGTAAACGATTTCTTCCGTCGCCATATCAATGCTGGCATTAAATTGCGGAAACACTTTCAAAGCCGATGCGCATACCTTGAGGGCGATCGCGGTGACCGTCATTTTGCCGCCGGCTTCCTGGGCCTTGGGCGCAAAACGAGCGCGCAATTGTTCGAGTTCCGTGATGTCGGCCTTGTCCTGCTGAGTAACATGCGGAATCGTGTTCCAGGCTTGCCAAAGATGTTCCGCAGTCTTGCGGCGCACGCCTCGCATCGAGACTCGCTCGACCTTGCCCCACTTGGAAAAATCCGGCAGCTTCGGGTGCGGCAAGCCAGTTTCAGGCGCTCGAGCGGCCATCGAACCGAGCAATGTTTTGGAGTGGGCCTTTACATCGTCTTCGCTGATTCGTCCGCCGGGCCCAGTCCCTTTTACTTCGTGGATGTCAAGACCAAGTTCCCGTGCCAGCCGCCGAACGTGCGGAGCGGCTGGAATAGGATCGCGATGCTCGGTGCCCGCGACTTTGCCAAGCTGAACCGGCATGCTGAAATCGGCAGGTCGAGTTTGCGGCGGATCCGGCGGAAGAACCTCTTCTTCGGTCTTCCCCTCGGCCTCAATGGCCGCTTGAAAAGACAACCGCGCCCCGTGCTGCTCGGATGCGTGCTCGACTGGCGCATGTTTCGAAGCTCCGGGCGCAGCGGACGATCCGGCTTGCAGGGTAAAAATCACCTGGCCAACTTTGACTTTCTCGCCTTGCTTGACTCGAATGTCTTTAACCACGCCCGTAACCGAGGATGGAACCTCAATCACTGCTTTGTCGGTTTCCAACTCCATGATGGGCTGCCCTTGAGAAACCGAATCGCCGGGCGCAATCATTAACCGGACCAAATCGCCCTGAGTGATGTTTTCCCCTAATTCAGGGAGTTTGCATTCGGAAGCGCCGCTCGGGGCGGAAGAGGAAACATCCTGGGTTGTTGCAGCAGCCTTGGGGGTTTCGGATGGCGAAGAAGCTTCAGGAGATTTCTTAGGCGTGGAGGTGGCGATCACCGGGGAACTATTCTCTGAGCCTGCATTTTCCGGGGGTGCTACGCTCTTCTCGGATTTCGGGCCGTTCGTCTTGCCTTCGACCGCTTCGGTCTTCTTTGCAGCAGAAGTCTGCGACTTCCCCTTTGCGCCGTTTTCTATCGTGAAGATGACCTGCCCGACTTTAACTTTCTCGCCTTCCTTTACGCGAACTTCTTTCACCGTTCCAGTCAGCGATGAAGGGACCTCAACCACGGCTTTGTCCGTCTCGAGTTCCATTACAGTCTGGCCCTCGGTGATGCTAGCGCCCGGCGAAATCATTAGCCGGACGAGGTCGCCCTGGTGCACGTTTTCGCCGAGTTCCGGTAACTTAAATTCTGTCACTTAACTGAATCTCCGTTAGCTGATTGCTGGATTTAGTTTCTCTGGGTTGATTCCAAGTTCTTTGATGGCAGTCTGGAGCGTTTCGGCTTTGATTTGCTTATCCTTTGCCAAAGCGTTCAGAGTTGCCAGGACAATGTGCTTTGCGTCAACCTCGAAGAAATCGCGAAGCGAAGCGCGATTTTCACTTCGCCCAAAACCATCGGTTCCCAACGCGACCAATGGACGCGGCGTCCATTGTGCGATTGCTTCTGGCAAGACTTTCATGTAATCGGATGCCGCCACCAGCACTCCGGGTGCATCTTTCAAGCACTGTGTGACAAAAGGAACGCGTTGCTTTTCGCCCGGATGCAACAGGTTCCAGCGCTCGCAATCGTTGCCGTCGCGATATAGCGCCTTGTAACTGGTGACGCTCCAAACATCGGCAGCGACGCCATACTTCTCTTCGAGTATCTTCTGGGCCTTAAGCACCTCGTACATAATGGTTCCGCTACCGAAAAGTTGAGCCCGCAGCTTCGCATCCTTCTTTTCCGAAGCCTTGAAGCGGTACAGACCTTTCAAGATGCCTTCGCGAACCTCTTTTCCCTTGGGCATCTCCGGCATTGGGAGAGGTTCATTGGTAACCGTCAGATAGTAAAAAACAGACTCCTGATCAACGTACATGCGCTTGATTCCATCTTGAATGATGACGGCAATCTCGTAGGCGAATGCAGGATCGAAGGCGAGAAGGTTCGGAACCGACAGTGCCAGAACATGGCTTTGCCCGTCCTGATGCTGCAAGCCTTCGCCAGCCAGTGTTGTTCTTCCGGCGGTGCCGCCAACGAGGAAGCCGCGAGTGCGCATGTCCGCCGCAGCCCAAATCAAATCCCCGATACGCTGGAATCCAAACATGGAATAGTAAATAAAAAACGGGATCGTATTGATCCCGTGGTTCGCGTACGCGGTTCCGGCGGCGATAAACGAGCACATCGAGCCCGCTTCGGTAATGCCTTCTTCGAGTATCTGCCCGTTTTTCGCTTCCTTGTAATAGAGCAACGTGGCCATATCCACCGGCTCGTAGAGTTGTCCAACGCTCGAATAAATGCCCACTTGCCGGAATAACGCCTCCATGCCAAACGTGCGAGCTTCGTCCGGAATAATCGGAACAATCAGTCTCCCAATCTCCGGATCGCGCAGCAACTTCGAAAGCAACCGCACAAAAACCATGGTTGTCGAAGCTTCGCGTCCGTCAGTTCCTTTATAGAATTCCTCGAAGTGCGATTCGGGCACCGGTTTCAGCGGCTTGGAACGAACTTTGCGGTCCGGCAAGTATCCGCCAAGCTGTTTGCGCCGCTCCTGCATGTATTGAATTTCGGGACTATCGTCGGATGGCCGGTAAAACGGCGCATCATGCAATTCGGCATCAGGGATTGGAATTCCGAAACGTGACCGGAAGATGCGAAGCTCGTCGTCGTTCAACTTCTTTTGCTGATGGGTAATGTTCTTGCCTTCGCCGGCCTCGCCGAGACCGTATCCCTTAATCGTCTTGGCCAGAACGATCGTTGGCGCTCCTTTGTAATCCACGGCTGCCCTGTATGCCGCATGGACCTTAATCGGGTCGTGTCCGCCTAATCGCATGCGTGAAAGTTGCTCATCGGAAAGATGTTCGACCATCTTCAGCAGGCGGGGATCGCTTCCAAAGAGATTTTGCCGGAAATAAGCGCCACTCTCGACGAAGTACTTCTGATACTGCCCGTCGCTGATCTCGCCCAAACGCTTTACGAGCAATCCGTCGCGATCGTTTTGAATCAGGTTGTCCCAGTCCGTACCCCAGATCGCCTTGATCACGTTCCAGCCGGCGCCGCGGAAAATGGCTTCAAGTTCTTGGATAATTTTTCCATTTCCCCGCACCGGCCCATCAAGGCGCTGCAAATTGCAATTGACCACGAAAATAAGATTGTCGAGGCGCTCGCGGGAGGCCAGCGTGATCGAACCCAACGATTCGGGCTCGTCCATTTCTCCATCGCCGAGAAACGCCCAAACCTTGCCTCCGGTTGTTTCTTTCAGCCCGCGATTTTCCAAATACTTAATGAACCGCGCATGGTAGATCGCCTGAATCGGTCCCAATCCCATCGAGACGGTCGGAAACTCCCAGAAATTCGGCATCAGCCACGGGTGTGGATAAGAAGAGAGGCCGCCGCCAGGTTTCAATTCGCGGCGAAAGTTCTCCAGCTTCTGCGCCGAAATGCGCCCTTCGAGGAAGGCCCGCGAATACATACCCGGTGCTGCGTGTCCCTGAAAATAAACGATATCGCGGTCGCCCTCTTCTGTCCGAGCGCGCAAAAAATGATTGAAGGCGACCTCATACAATGTCGCTGCCGAAGCGAAGGTGGAAATATGTCCGCCGATGCCATCCTGCATCTTGTTAGCACGGACCACCATGGCAAGAGCGTTCCATCGAACCAGGCTCTTGATCCGCCTCTCCATCTCCTGACTACCGGGAAATGGAGGTTGTTGCCGCACTGGGATCGTGTTCTGGTACGGCGTGGTCGCCGTAAAGGGAAGGTTTACCCCAGCAGCTCGCCGCGCATGCAGCGAAAGTTGCTGCAAAAGACGGCCAGCGCGTTCGGGACCGCCTTTCGCTAATACATAATCAAGGGAATCGAGCCACTCCCGGGTCTCGAGTACTTCCGATCCATTGCTGCTGGTAGGGGTTTCCGCCAGTTTATAAGTCTCTGCCACGTCTGTTTTCTCCATCTAATTTCGGGAACCTTTAATCATAGACAATAATTCGGATTCTTGCTGAAGAGATATGCCCGTTTGAGGAATGTCAGTCATTCTTGAGAGTTTCTTGGTCGTGACTTGCGCCACGATCGTCGAATTGGCATCCTAAACGACTACAATAAATCGTCAATACAGGGAGTCGTCTTTTATGTCTAAGAAAGTCGCAGCCGGCAACCATCGTTCACGACTGAACGCTCAGCCTCGTCTTCACCAGAGCGCGCGCGAAATCCAGAAGTACGGCACCGTCACTCATGCTCTGCCGTTGGATTTGGAAGAGCCTGTTCGGCTCGAAATGACAGAAAACCTAAATCAGCTACTTGCCGACACCATGACATTACGCGACCTTTATAAGAAATCGCACTGGCAGGTCGCTGGACCAACTTTTTACCAGCTTCACTTGCTATTCGATAAACACTACAACGAACAAGCGGAGATCGTGGATACGATTGCGGAACGCATTCAACTACTAGGCGGATTGAGCATAGCAATGGCTGCCGACGTCGCTGAAACCACCAAAATCGTAAGGCCGCCACGCGGCCGTGAAGAGGTGCCGGTGCAGATCTCCCGGCTAATAGATGCGCATCAAGTAATTATTGGGGAATGTCGCGTACTGGCCGAAAGAGCCGACAAATTGGGAGACGATGGCACGAATGATCTGGTTATTAGCGATGTTCTTCGTACCAACGAATTGCAGGTCTGGTTTATCAGCGAGCATCTGGTGAATATGCCTCTGGTTGAGGCTGTGGATGAGGAGGAAGACGCGGCCTGATCCTCCCCCCAGAAGTTTTTGGGTGGCACAGCGGTTTACCGCTACGATGATCCGGGAGTAGGGGTGCTTCGACTATCTGAGCTTCCGCGAGCGGAAGCTCAGGCTCAGCATGACAATAAAAATAGAAACCATATAAAGATTGTCATCCTGAGCGCCTGTTCTTCTTCGCTCGCGAAGAAGAACCAAGTCGAAGGACCCCTATACCCACCATGCCCTAGGTTGACCGTCACCGGTAGAAACTGATCGAGGGAGATCAGCCATAAAAGACTGGTATCCTTGGATGAAGACTCCTGATCCACCGTTCTTATTTCGGCTTTAGCCGCCGAGGTTATGCAGGCCGCGATAAGGCCCATGTGGGCTGCGAGCAAACAGGAGACAAAGATGCCGAAGTTGCACGCGGTTGCTGACACGATCACTCGCAGGCTCCCGAAGGTTGTTTCCCCAGAAGCCCATGCGATTGCAGATTACATCGCGATTGGAATCTTCGCCGTGGCGGGCGGCCTTTTCTGGAGAAGCAATAAACGCGCAGCCTTGGCGGCGTGGGCGTGTGGGGGTGCCGAGCTTTTGCTTAACACGATCACCGATTATCCCGGCGGGGTTGCCAGAATAGTGAGTTTCCCTGCACACGGCAAAATAGATTTGGGGCTCGCCGCTATAACCGCAACGATGCCCGAACTCCTGGGTATTCGTGAGGGGCGGCGCTTCTTCTTGATCCAATCGGGCGCGATTACAGCTGCGGCGAACTTAACCAGATTCACGAGCGTTCGAAATTATCCAAAAAGAAGCGTCCACGATTTGCGTAGGGCGATTTTCTAATTTGTCAGCACTCTGGACCGTCAAAATGCCGGGGCCATTAGATTTTCCACCGTTCCAAGTCACCATTTATTCGAATAGCGCTCGATTTATCCGCCGATTGATTGACTCCCAATTTGGGAAAGCTCCCGGGAAAGATAGCACTACAAACCGCTAAAAATGCCTGCTGCATTTTTCCGTTACGAAAACCGAACAAGCCCGGACTTTGCGGGCAAGCTATAAGTTGTTATTATTGAAGGCACTTCTTGACGGTTAGAGGAGCCTGATGAATTCCGGCGGTCAAAACTTGCGGGTGTTGCGTGAGCAACTCGGTTTGACCATGCGGGATGTCGAAACCGCCAGTTCACGAATTGCGGAAAAACATGGCAATGAAGATTTTTTATTGCCCCCCAGCCGCCTTTCCGACATTGAAACAAAAGCGCTTCTCCCCAGCATTTTTCGGCTGTATTCGCTGGCTGTCATCTACCGCCGGGATTTCCGCGAGCTGCTAACCTGGTACGACGTTGACCTCAACACCATTCCGGACGATCTGGATTTATCAACCCCTCCTAACTCCCACTTTTCTCATGCTTTAGCCGGAGTCTCCGTCGTCAGGGTGCCGGTTCGGCTTGATCCCGGATTCGATCCGCGCCGCACCGCCAATTTCGGGCGAATGGTGGAACAGTGGGGCTTAGTTCCGCTTTCGTATCTGGAAAAGTTTGCCAGCCGCCAATTCACCTATGGATATATCGGTGCCGAAGATTTAACTATGTACCCGCTTTTGCCGCCTGGCGCGTTCGTGCAAGTGGACGAGTCCAAGAATAAGGTCGCCGAAAGCGGATGGAGGACCGAATATGAGCGCCCCATTTACTTTGTAGAGACGCGGGCCGGCTATACATGCTGCTGGTGCACCGTAACGAGGGAAGAGTTAATTCTGCAGCCGCATCCTCTGTCGCCGGTTCCAGCCAGGGTTTTGAAGTTTCCGCAAGAAGCGGACATTGTGGGCCAGGTGGTGGGCGTAGCTATGAGGCTCGGCGAGTGGCACTCCGTATTCGACTCTTCGCCAGTGCCGAAAGCGCCTGCAACACTGAATTGAGATGACGCGCCGAGCCCGCGCCAGGGGCCGGAGGCAGAAGATTCAGATCTGGATTCTGAAGTTGCAGCTTCTCCATATAATCCACGGGCGCGACCCCGGCCAGTGCGCTGGAAGTGTCAATGTCTTGAAGTAGCAACCTGATTGGAGTCGCCAGTATTTGGGACACCAGCGAGCGGTGGGTTTGTGCCAGCGCCTTCATCGCCGGTAAATCCCCGTGAACCCTGCTCAATCCCCAATGCTCGTATTCGCCGTCTCTCTTCTTCTCTTTTTCCCTGGAGCGTAGTCCTCCAAAATACTCGAGTCGGCGCAGGCTGCCGTCCAGTGCTTCCACGGTATTGTCGTGTAAATCATCAATCGCGGATCGGAGTTTCATCGCCGTTACGCTTCCAGAAAACCAAATGAATTGCGCAAAAATATGCACACTTCTGCGTGTTGAGAGATTATCACGTTGCAATTCCAATTCAAAGGAGCTTCCCATGAAAAAAACTCTCTTACTGTGCGTAGCAGCAGCGTTATTGGCATTAACCGTGACACCAACGATCTTGATGGCATCTAACGGCGACCCGACCGTACCCCCGACGACTGTTATTGCGGATCACGGAGATCCAACTGTACCCCCCACGACCCTCGTCGCGACGGACGGAAACCCGACCAT
>PNAR01000312.1 GCA_003169715.1 Acidobacteriaceae bacterium
TTTTTGACTACGACAACGACGGCTGGATGGATATTTTCGTGCTCAGTGGGACGCGGATCCCGGCCCCGCCTCCGGGGTCAACCAACCGTTTGTATAAAAATAATAGGGACGGCTCCTTTACCGACGTAACCGAAAAGGCGGGCCTCCACGAAGTGGGCTGGGCGGCCGGAGTGTGCGTCGGCGATTACAACAATGACGGGTTTGAGGATTTGTTCTGCACCTACTTCGGCCAGAATAAGCTTTACCGGAATAATGGCGACGGCACTTTTACTGACGTCACCAAGGCTGCGGGCTTATGGAACGATAAGCCGCGATGGGGCGCAGGTTGCACTTTCCTGGATTACAACCGCGACGGTCATCTCGATCTGTTTGTTTCCAACTATCTTCAATTTGACTTCGAACACATACCCAAGCCGGGTGCCAATAGCAACTGTGACTGGAAGGGGATTCCGGTGGAGTGTGGTCCACGCGGACTGCCCCCCAGCTTTCACTCTCTATACAGAAATAAAGGCGATGGAACTTTCACTGACGTAAGCCGTGAGGCCGGTATATCGGGCCTGCGCGAGAGCTATGGAATGACAGCGATCACCGCTGATCTCGATGAAGATGGCTGGCCCGATATTTTTGTGGCTTGTGATTCGACGCCGAGCCTGCTTTTGATGAACAATCATGATGGGACTTTTCGGGAAGAGGGTGTGCTTCGCGGGGTTGCGCTGAGTGAAGATGGCATGGAACAAGCAGGCATGGGAGTTGGAGTGGGGGACTATGACCTCGACGGCCATCTCGATTTGTTCAAGACACATTTTGCGGACGATACTAACGGTCTTTATCACAACGATGGCAAAGGAAATTTCGAGGACGTTACGCGCACCGCACGGGTAGGTGTTGAGACCAGATACATAGGCTGGGGAGCCGGTATCGTTGATCTCGACAACGATGGTTTCCCCGATATATTCCTCACGACCGGCAACGTGTATCCACAAGTGGAAAAGTCGCTTCCGCAATATCCAGCCAAGACTCCGAGGGTCGTGTTTCGCAATCTTGGAAATGGAACCTTCGAAGAGTTGGGGGAAGAAGCCGGACCCGGCGTTACCGCCGTGCACTCCAGCCGAGGGTGCGCGTTCGGAGATTTCGACAACGATGGCGATTTGGACATATTGATCGTGAACTTAAACGAGCCGCCTTCGTTGTTACGCAACGATCTGAAGGGATCTCATCACTGGCTCAAGGTCAAGCTCATAGGAACAAAGTCAAATCGCAGTGCGATTGGAGCCAGAGTTTTGGCTCACTATGGAAAGAGGACTCAAGCTCAGACAGTTTTAAGTCAGTCGAGTTTTTACTCTGCGAATGACTCGCGACTGCACTTCGGTTTGGGACCAGAAATACTTGTGGATCTCGAAATTCATTGGCCCAATGGACTGCAAGAGAAATTGAAAGGAATTGCAGCCGACCAATTGATCGCGATTAAGGAAGGAATAGGAATAGTACCGGGCGGTGGCTGGAGCAAACGATAAGCCTATGTGACGAGCTTCGCGCCCAACTCCGGCCCGCTCCGAGATGATTTACTCTTGAGGCGATTCAGAAATGACATTTTTTGGCTTGACAGTTCCTCGCAGTGAATGGTAATGTCCTGCGCCTAACACAAATATACTATATGCGAATCCACTCTCTTGCGAGTAAACGTTTGCTAGCGACGAAAAAACACAATCCGACAATCGCATCCCAGTCAGAGGAGAAAGCTATGACGACAAGAAAGTTTGCGCCGTTTCGCTCCGTGGTTTTGGGCATCACTGTTCTGACTGCAAGCCTCTGCTACGCGCAGTTTAGCGGAGGTATCCAGGGAGCGGTGCAGGATCCATCTGGGGCCGTGGTACAAAAAGCCTCGGTTCAGCTTCAAAACACTGCCACGCAAGTGACCCGGGTTACCACCACCGACCCGGACGGCAACTTTCGATTTGTAAGCCTGGAGCCGGGATCTTACAAAGTAACCGCTTCAGCGGGTGGCTATACGAGCTCCGAGGTAGACGTTACGGTGTTGACCGAGCAGACCCTGAACGTACCAATCACTCTGAAGGTCGGCTCGGTGTCGGAGGCAATTACGGTCACTGCCGAGGCTCCAGTGGTTGACACGGCGGACAGCCGCACTCAACTCACTCTCGACAATGAAGCAGTCGCACAGTTGCCTCTCCAGGGACGGAACTTGGTAACACTGGTGACGCTGGCCCCAGGGGTATCTGGCTTGGGAACAACGGGTTCAGGTAATGGCACTCCCGGATCCGGTGCGGATAACTTTTCCACGGAAGAATCCATTGACGCCAGCGCCAACGGCCAGGGATCGGATAACAACCAATATGTAATTGATGGCCTCGACGTGACCAGCGGAATTCGTCAGGGTGTTTTGAATCTGACTCCGACTCCCGACTCTATCCAGGAAACCAGTATTCAGGTGAATACGTTTTCGACTGAGCACAGCCGCGCGGCCGGTGTTGTAACCGCGTTTACTACGAGATCAGGCACGGATCAATTCCATGGTTCGGCGGCGGATTATTTCAACTATCAAGGGATGTACGCGCACCAGCATTTTGCAGGCTTAACCTACAAGCCTTTTCACTCCAATGACTTTTCTTTTGCAGTCGGCGGTCCCGTCATTAAGCGCCATCTTTTCTTTTATTTTGCCGCTGAACCATTACGTGGCTCAAGGAGCGCTGGAACAAACATTACCTTTGCGGCGCCTGAGTTCCTGAACTTTATTTCAAATCCCGCCAACGGCCTGTCAAACACCGTGGGAACGCATATCCTCACTACTTATTTGCCTCAGGGCTTATCGGGCGTAACGGTAAGCCAGACGGCCCAGGGTGTTCTCGGCGCTCCGCCTCCGGTAGGGAACAATCCAAACGGTTGCGGCACTGCGGCAACTAACTTCATTCCTTGCGGTTTGCCTATGATTGACACCGGAGCCTTCGGCGCCACGGCAATTCGGAACGGGACGCAGTATTTTGGCCGTCTGGACACGGATTTCAAGAACGACCGAGTCTACGTCAGCCTTTACCGGACTTTGCTAACCAGCGGTGCCGCGACGCCTTCGCCGCAATTCTCGAGTCTGAACCCCACTTGGGAAGTCGCGGGGCAGGCAACGTGGACGCACACCTTCTCTCCAAGCACACTGAATGACGCCAGCGCCGGCCAGAGCCGGGTGGAGGGCCAGCTAGCAACAGGAGCCAAAGACTACACCGTGCCCAATATCAATGCGGGCATCAGCCAGCAGTTGGGCGCAGGCTTCGCTCAGGGAGACTTCATCCAGCACAACTATCATTGGCGCGATGTCCTCACGCACATTCAGGGCACGCACACCCTGAAGTTCGGTTATGAAGGCTGGTACGGCGACGATGTCGAGAACTTCCAAGGTCCATGGTCAACGCCAGCTTTCGGTTTCAATAATATTTTGGCCCTGGCACAAGATGCTCCCAATAACGAGAATGGAGTGTTTTATAATCCGGCGACCGGAACCCAGCAGTTAGCCAATTGGGATGCGGCTGCCAGGACTTTTGGACTATTTGTGGAAGATACATGGAAGGCGAAAAGAAATCTGACGCTTACATTGGGCCTGCGTTATGACGACAGCGGCAACCCGTGGTCGAAAAATGCTTCGACGGTTTTCGGAAACTTTTACCTGGGTACCGGCACAACGCAACAGCAGCAAGTTGCGAATGGCTACGCCAAGGCCACCCATAACGCTCTGCTTCATTCGGTCAATAACCTGTTCAGCCCTCGCGTTGGTGTAGCTTGGGACCCAACTGGAAACGGCAACTGGGTGGTGCGAGGCGGGGTGGGCGTGTATCAAAATTGGCTAACGTCGGCGAACGTTCAGGAAGAATTCCGCGGGAGCCCTCCCGGAGAGGTGTCGCCGAACTTTGTAGCGGGTGGGACAGCGACCGCACAAGCTCCGATTTTCCTTCAAGGAAATTCCAGCAAGCCGCCGTTTGGGTTTACGTTCCCGACTTTTGCGGGAGGGCTTAACGCGCAAGGAGGAGTTGTAGGCGCCAGTTTCGGCATTGGCGGCATTAATCCGCTCTTGAAATCCCCGGTATCGGATATCTGGTCTTTGGGTGTGGAACGGAAGATTGCAAGTAACTTCGCGGCCAGCGTTGGTTACTCAGGGTCACACTCCTACAATATTGTCGGCAACGGAGACGTTACGAATGGAGTGTCCTATGGAGTTGACATTAACAACTTTCCTAACGATTTGATCATCAACGAGAGCACCCAGCCGACCCGGCTCAACCATAGCTTCGGGTCTATTAGCTACGCCCTGAACGACCGCCATGGCAATTACGAAGGGGTGTATGTTGATTTTAAGGGACACTTCTCTCGAGGATATTTTGACGCCTCCTACACTCATTCCCAGTCCCGGGATGATGGAGGAAATTATCCTACGGCGTTTGATCCGCAGACCTATTACGGCCCATCCCCGTGGGATGTGCCGAATCGCTTCTCGCTGAGCTTCAACTATTCACTGAAGGGTTTGCATGGTGGAGTGGGACCTCTCGGGGTCTTGACCGGCGGGTGGGGGATCAGTGGTGCAAGTATTTACCAGTCCGGTGAACCGTTTACCGTTCAGGATACGAACTCGTACCAGCCCGTGTGCGCGAACGCAGGGGCATGCCCGTCGGTTTCGAACCCGGCCATTGGTTATGCTACCGATCCAAAAACTGGTAAACCCATTGGCGGCGATTTCAATGCCGACGGGGTTAATTTGGATTATCTGAATGCGACCGCGTACAGTGAGAATACCTCTCGCAGCGCTTTTCTCACCACCGGAGCCATTTCCATTAGCGACTTCACCGTTCCCACCTTCGGTTCGGGGCTGACCGGAAACGAGAAGGTCGGCCAGTTCCGCCAGCCGAACTACGCCGAGACGGATGCCAACTTCTACAAAGACACCCGTATTACGGAAAGAGTTAGTCTCGAACTGAGGTTTGAGTTTTTCAACATCTTCAACCGGGCAAACCTGATAAACATTGATAACAATTTTCCGGATGGAAACTTCGGAAAAGCCACCGGATCACACCTTCCCAGATACTGGCAAGTGGGAGGCAAGATTTCGTTCTGAGCCGTCCAAAACGGTCATAACGGGCCGGCCTGCTTCCTCCGGAGCGGGCCGGTTTTTTATTTGACTGGAACTTATTGAAGTTGGCAAAAACATTTAACTCTGTCATTTCGAGCGTAGCAAGATGGTCCGCTCGCGGACAATCTTGCGAAGTCGAGAAACCTGCTTTGCAGGAGGAAGAAAACAGAAGGTTCCCTTCGGCAGGCTCAGGGCAGGCTCTCGACTGAGGTTCGCCATCCGAAAAGCGGATGACGAACCTTCGCTCGGAATGACAGCCGTCTCTATGTTTCACAAATCAGAAACTAAGCCGTTTTTGATTTTGCAGGGCTGTAATAATGGCCTGTGAAGTACAAAGGTGGGTTTAATGCACCGGCTCCAATTGATGAGGTTAAGCTGTCCGATCCGAAACATCTGCATTCTTCCCATCCTTTTCCTTTCCTGTGCGCTCGCTCAAACGCCACGGAACCAGTTCGCCCCCATCGCGACCGCATTGCAGAACAAAGAATTTGAAAAAGCGGTCGAACTGGTTCGTCCGGCTCTAAAAGCATCCCCGGGAAACGCGCAGTTGTGGGCAATGCAAGGCGCAGCGTATTCAGGCGAAGGACGCAAGAAAAACGCCCTTGCCTCGTTTCGTCACGCCCTGAAGATATCCCCGGAATATCTCCCCGCTCTGGAAGGCGCAGTCCAAATTGAGTTCGATGAAGGCGATCCCGGAGCAATTCCCCTTTTAGAGCGTGTGCTGCGTATGCGGCCCGATGATTCAACCAGCCATGGCATGCTGGCGGTGTTGGATTACCAACAGGGGAATTATGCGGCTGCCGCCGAGCACTTCGAAAAGAGTGGGACACTGTTTGACTCTAAACCTAGTGCGCTGCACGCATACGCCATCTGCCTGGTGAAGCTTAAACAATTCGAGCGAGCGGCAAAGATCTTCCAGCGCACTGTCGCTCTTAACCCAGACGATCAGCGTGAGCGCCATCTGTTGGCCGCCATCCAGATCATGGCCAACCAACCGACTGGCGCTCTGGCTACTTTGCAGCCTCTCTTGCAGGCGAGTACGCCGGATGCAGGCACTTTGGAGCTCGCATCCAGAGCGTATGAAGAAGCTAAGGACACGTCGCGAGCGGTCAGTACGCTGCGGCAGGCGATTTTGCTCGATCCTCAGAACGTGGATCTCTACCTGGATTTCGCCAGCATTTCTTATGAGCACGGATCGTTCCAGGTTGGGATTGATGTTATTGATGATGGCTTGGGTTTGCAGCCGAAGGCAGCGCCGCTCTACTTTGCGCGCGGCGTTCTGTATGTGCAGTTGGCCCACTACGAAAAAGCCGAGGCTGACTTTGAGAAGGCTTACGAATTGGATCCCAATCAATCTCTCAGTGCCGCGGCCCAAGGATTAGCGGCCGCCCAGCAGAACGATTTCGATCGTGCGCTCGCAAAAGTACAGGCGTCTCTTGCCCGCAATCCGAACGATGCTTTATTGCTCTATCTGCAAGCGGATATTCTCGCCGCGAAGAACGCGGACCCTGGAACACCTGATTTTCAATTAGCTATGCGTTCCGCTCAGAGAGCCGTCAAGCTGCAACCCACAATGGGCGTCGCCAGGGGGGTCTTGGCGAAACTCTATTTGCAAGCTGGACGGAACCAGGAAGCGGTGGAGCAATGCCGCGAGGCTCTGAAAACCGATCCGGCCGATCAAACACTGGTGTATCACCTAATCCAGGGACTTCGGAAGACGGGAGAGACCAAAGAGATTCCAGACTTGTTGAAACGGCTTGCGCAACTTCGTGAGCAGGCCTCAAAAAAAGAAAGGGAACTCTACCGGTACAAACTGGTCGAGGGAGATCAGCCATAAAAGATTGGATGAAGACTCCTTTCGGGGAGTAGGGGTGCTTCGACTATCTGAGCTTCCGCGAGCGGAAGCTCAGGCTCAGCATGACAATAAAAATAAAAACCATATAAAAATTTTCATCCTGAGAGCCTGTTCTTCTTCGCTCGCGAAGAAGAACCAAGTTGAAGAGCCTGTCCCGAGCGTAGCCGAGG
>PNAR01000418.1 GCA_003169715.1 Acidobacteriaceae bacterium
GCTTCAACGCCAGCGTCGCTCCGCCCGCAAAACGGCCGAGCGGCTTGGCATCCAAAATGGTACCCAATACGCCCGCACCAGAAGGAATCAGTGGCTCTCCGCCAATGGTGACGCCTCTGGACAGAGTGCCGGAAAAAGTTTCTCCAGGTTGACTGATTTTTGAGCCTAGCTGCTGATCCAAACGCACGCTCAGGACGGTCCCGGCTGGGATGATTATTGGGACTTGCTCGGGCGGGTTAGTAGCCGCGGGGGAAGCACCGGAACTGGGACCAGCCGGGGAAGAAGCTTCACCGGAAGAGCCTTGTGGCTTACTGCTGCAACCAGCAATTGCAAAACATAAATAGAAAGCGAGTATTACAGCTGCCCCGCGTGATCGCATGATTTTCTCCTTTCGTGAGAATAATCTGAATCCGGGTAATGGGGCAGATGCCTCCCGGACAAGGACTAATGCACGGACGAACGGTGCGCTCAATCGCTGGACGTTGTCCCAGCTGCGTCCGCAATTACGGGAGAATTTTGTGGGTTCTGTTGCGGATGGTTCGAATCTGGCTGTTCTTCCTTGGTTGGAAGCTCAATCGAAAATGACGAGGCGGACTCCGCCACTGAGCTTGGGGTCGGCTTCTTTTCCAAGAACCTTGAGGTTTTCAGTACCGCCCGCCCAAGTGACGGATTGTATCCAGTCCATGTGCCTTCCGAATTGCCGTCCCGTTCTTCGTGGGCGCGCATACTTTCCATCTTCGAGTCAAGATCGTCGAGATAGTGGAGCATCAGTGCTTCGGGGAACATTGGGAGCTTCGGAGACCCGAACTCATACTCTCCATGATGGCTGATGATGAGGTGTTCCAGCAGCGTCTTCATTTCTGGCGGGAAGGCCGGAAGCTTCGCGAGCTTCGCCTGCAACATCTCCAGTTCAATGATCATGTGACCGAGTAATTGTCCGCGCGTTGTGTAGGAAAAACCGCGGCTGTAGGTCAACTCGTGAATCTTGCCAATATCGTGAAGGAAGGCGCCCGTGAGCAGCAGATCGCGATTGACAAGCGGATAGTTACGGCATACCAGATCACAAGAGCGGCAGAGCGAAACCACATGGTCAAGCAGTCCGCCGATATACGCGTGATGCAAAGTCTTGGCGGCGGGGGCATTGCGATAGGCTTCCGCGATTTCCGGATCCGCCATGAAGGATTCCACCAGCGCCTTCAGGTTGGCGTCCTGAAAGCTCGCTACAAAATCCGATAGCGCCTGCCATAATTGGCCGATGTCCTTCGTGGTCTTAGGAAGATAGTCGGAGAAATCTACTTCTGACTCGCCCATGCGGCGAAGCTTGTGAATTGTGATCTGAAACCGGTTTTTGTATTTATTAACCAGTCCCTTGATTTTCAGGAAATCATCCTGCTCGAAGGCGTCGAGAACTTCCTCGACGTTGTCCCACATCTTGGCTTCGATCTGGCCGCAGCGGTCGCCCAAGGTGAGCGCGAGGTATGGCTCGCCGGTTTTCTTCGGTTTCACCTGTTTGGTAACGACGACGAAACTGGAGGTTACGATTTTATTTTCGTGATCGCGACAGTCGGATAGAAAGAATTCCTTCATGGCATTTCGTTAAGCCGAGCAAACCGTTGCATTGTGCAGTGGGCTGGCTGTTCTGAATCAACTCCGGAATTTGCCCAGCTTAACCTAAAACACGCCAAACTTTTTCTTCTTTTTGAGCTGTTTCGCAGTCAGGATTTTCGAATTGGTCTCGATCGGCTTGGTTTCGTTCGGGCTGGCCCCGGAATCTACGTATCCCGACTTGATGTCAATATATGCATCCTCACGCAACTTCTTCAGGTAGTCACGCAACGCGGGTTGCAACTTTTGCATGTAGAGAGCTTCCTGAATTTTTGGTTCAATGTCATTCATCGGCGGGATTCCAGCGCTCTGGTGATCGGTTACCTTTAGGATAACGAAACCCTGTTTAGTGCGAATGACGTCGGAAACACTCCCTGCTTTCAAGCCGAAGGTTACGTCCTCGATCTGCTTTGCCAGGGTGCCGCGTTTGAAATAGCCGAGGTCGCCACCCTCCGCTGCCGTCGGTCCATCGGAGCTCTTCTTGGCGATCTCATCGAAATTCGCACCTTTGCGAATCTGCGCCAGCAGGTCGTCCGCTTTGGCTTTTGCGGCCGTCAGTTTTGCCTGCTCATCGCTGGGGCCCTTATCGGTAGAGACCAGAATTTCGCTGATTTTCACCTGCTCTGGCTGCGCTAATTCGTCTTTGTGTTTGTCGTAAAATTCCTGTTCTTCATCCTTTGCAATGTTGAGCCGGCGCCCGACTTCCTGGCCGATCACCTGCTGGGTGATCAGCTGATTGCGTATATTCTGTTTGAAATCCTCGTATGAAACTCCTTGCGCCTCCGCAGCCTTTTGTAGTTCCTCCATGCTGTCAAGCTTCATCTGCTTGCGCATCTCGTCCAATTTTTTTATAAGTTCCGTGTCCGCGGTAATGCCGAGATCTTTGGCTTTTTCCAGCAGCAACTGCTGATCAATCAGGCCGCGAAGAACGTCTTTCTCGCCGTCCGCAATCAACTTCTCGGCATGGGTAGGATCCTGCTGCTGAACCTCCGTTTTCAGATCGTCCAGATTTCGCTGATATTCAGAACGCGTAATAATCTGGTTGTTGACGCGCGCAATGATCTCTTCCACAACCGTGTCAGCGGATAGAAAAGATGATGCAAGAAAAAGAAAAAGCAAACTATAAGCTGCGGATCGCATAAAGATAGGTGCCTCCTTCAGCATGCATACCCGTGATGAAGGCTTTTCTTAATTGTACCTCTGATGAGGATATGGAACCAGAAAGCGGTTCACAATACGCTGCGATAAGCTCTATTGCGGCGCACGCACCAACGCGAGGGCCGTAACGTCGTCATGCGTTGGGGGCGTATTCATAAACTGCCGCAATGCGTTTAGCACAGTCAGGCAGAGTTCTTTCGGATTTTCAGCGGCCGTTTGCTTAAAAACTTCTTTAACACGGCCCAATCCGAATTCTTCGCTCTTGTGTTTGCCTTCAACAACGCCGCGCGAGACTAGGAGAAGCACAGCTCCGGGTTCCAAGGCAACCATGCACGCATCGCTCGGGGCATGAGAAAACAGTCCCAGCGGCAGGCCCGTTGCGGGTAGTTCAGAAATTCCATTTTGGTCGCGGACCAGTCCAGCCGTGTGTCCGGAATTGGCATAGCACAGGATGCCGGAATTTTCGTTGTAACAACCGACGAACGCGGGACAGGCCCGGATCCCGCTCTCCGCCTCCAGAACGCTGTGATTGAGCCGGATACATAACTCGATCATGGCCTCGGATTCATTGATGTCATTGCCGGCAAATAACTCTGCTCCGTCCTTCCGAAAACTGTTTTGCACCGCGCAAACGATACCGCGATTCTCGGCTAAGGGGCCGGCAACGTCCAGGAGACCCAATAAGACGCGCCCATTATTGGTAGCGACGAAATCGTAGAAATCCCCCGCTCTTCGCTGCCCATAATAGAAGGCGCCGAACAAAGTGTCTTTCAGGTCGGGAATTCTCGCCTGTACAGGCTGAACCATCGCCGCTGAAAGAGAGTTTTCGCGTTTGAAGAGAAATGCCACGTAGCTGTAAAGGCCGAACTTATCACGAATGTCCCCGAGAGCCAAGGTATTCGGTAAATCCCGGCGCTTGGTTGTGATTTTAGCGAAGAAAAACGGGACCCGTTTCTGCGGGAACCTGCAATCATTTTCTTTCAATCTGCCGACAGTGCTCCACAGAAGCGCTCCGCGATAAACTGGTCCCATGCCGATTAAAGATGGCACTCAACGATTCTCATCCCGTGTAGAAAACTATGTTCGTTTTCGGCCCGCGTATCCGCCGGATGTTGTGGAGCTTTTGAAGAGTGAATGTGGTATGAGTGGCGATTCCATCGTGGCGGATGTCGCTTTTGGCACTGGAATCTTCACCCGGTTGCTTCTCGAAAATGGCAACCGCGTGATTGGTGTGGAACCGAATGACAATATGCGCTGGGCCGGAGAGGAATTTCTGGCGCAGTACCAGCGATTTATCAGCGTAAACGGAACCGCCGAAGCGACCACCCTCCCCGAGAAGAGCATAGATATCGTCACCGCAGCTCAGGCGGCGCATTGGTTCGATCCGGAAAAAGCGAGGCGTGAATTCATGCGCATCCTCAAACTCGGCGGTTGGGCGGCTCTTCTTTGGAATGATCGCCGCACGGACTCGACTGAGTTTCAGCGACAGTATGAACAGCTTCTAAAGCGGTATGGGACCGATTATGAAGAAGTGCGACAGCGCGGCATGATCCTTTCCATTGAGACCTTATTCGCGCATTCATCCTTCAAAACCCGGGAGTTCGAATATAGCCAGACTTTTGACTATGAGCGGCTTAAGGGGAGGCTGCTATCTTCTTCTTACGCGCCCCAGCACGGCGAGGAGCAATACGAACTAATGCTAAGCGAGCTCCGCAGGATTTTCGATGAGAATCAGATGAATGGCCGGATTTCCTTCGACCATGACACCCGCGTGTACTACGGACAGTTGGGATGATGAAGAAAACTTTGCCTGACGATAAAAGCTTCCACATGACTCCGGAGCAATTTCGTGATCAGGGTCACGCCGTCGTTGACTGGATCGCGGATTACTACAAGAGTATTGAATCTTATCCGGTTCTATCTCGCGTGAAGCCGGGCGCCATTCGGGCTTCTCTTCCAGACCATCCTCCGGTCAATGGCGAGGCGTTCGAAACAATTTTGAAGGACGTCGAGAAGGTCATTCTCCCCGGGATTACGCACTGGCAATCCCCGAACTTTTTCGCGTTTTTTCCTTCCAACACTTCGGGTATTTCGATCCTCGGAGATCTTCTTTCGTCCGGACTAGGAGTGCAAGGCATGCTTTGGGCCACCAGCCCTGCTTGCACGGAGCTCGAGACCCACGTTCTTGACTGGCTAGTCTCAATGCTCGATCTGCCGGATAAATTTCTTTCTACCAAATCCGGGGGCGGTGTAATTCAGGACACAGCTTCAAGCGCCACTCTCTGCGCACTGTTGGCCGCTCGTGAACGGGCCACAAACTTCGACAGCAATCGGAGAGGAGGTGATGGCAAGCTCGTTGCCTACACATCTTCACAAGCTCATTCCTCGATTGAAAAGAATGTCCAAATTGCGGGAATAGGCCGGGAGAATTTGCGGCTTATTAGAGTGGACACTAATTTCGCGATGGATCCCGCGGCGCTTGCGGCCCAAATCCAACAGGATCGGGCGGCTGGCTTCATGCCCTTTTTTGTTTGCTCCACCGTTGGGACGACTTCATCAAACGCAATTGATCCGCTCGCACAGATTGGCCCCATTTGCCGCGAGCATAATCTCTGGCTGCATGTTGACGCCGCCATGTCCGGGACCGCTGCTCTCTGCCCGGAGTTTCGCCATATTCATAACGGCCTCGAGTATGCCGACAGCTACTGTTTCAATCCCCATAAATGGATGTTCACCAATTTTGATTGCGACTGTTTTTATGTCGCTGACCGCAAAGCACTCATTCGGACGCTCAGCGTGCTGCCGGAATACTTGCGAAATCAAGCCACGGAATCGGGCGCAGTATTTGATTATCGGGACTGGCAAATTCCCCTTGGCCGGCGTTTTCGCTCGCTAAAGCTCTGGTTGGTGATCCGCCACTATGGAATTGAGGGACTGCAATACCACATTCGGCAGCACGTGGAATTAGCACAGCAGTTCGCGCACTGGGTTCAAAGAGATGACCGGTTCGAATTGGCAGCGCCTGCTCCGTTGAACCTGGTTTGCTTTCGTCACAAGGCCGGAGATGAAGTAAATCAGAGGCTGATGGATGGTCTCAACCGAAGCGGCGATCTATATCTCACGCATACGCGATTGAACGATCGAATGACACTTCGATTCTGCGTCGGCCAGACGAACACTCAGCGACGCCACGTGGAACAGGCGTGGAAGCGAATTCAAGAGGAGGCGGCGAATCTCATGGTTTGATGTCTTCCTATTGGGACAGGAATAGTTGGGAAATGATCGCCGCATTGCGCCCAAAGCGCTCTCTACATTCCCGTCAATTGTTTCAGGATTTGTTTCCCCAGTTTTTGAGCCTCGCCGAAAACCTTCTGGTATTCAACGAACAGCCGGTTCAGCTCCAGCGATTTATCCGCCGTTAATTGTTTTCTCAGCAGCATATCTCGCATGTGAACGGGGTTGGGGAGCGTCGCTTCTTCGGTGAGCTCTTCGAGCGCGGTAGCGGGATCGTAGTGATACATGAAGCAATTTTACAACTAGTTATCCCGGTCACGTAGGGGCAGATGTCCTCATCTGCCCAGCGGAGCAAAGCTCCGCAAAACCGGTGAGCTATGCGCTCCCCACCCAGACGAGGACGTCTGGGTCTACGTGTTTTTCGCGCAAATTCTCACATCATTTCCGTTCCCCATAGATCGTGCAAGTGGATGATGCCTTCAGGTTCTCCGTTCCTACCCACAATTACCAGAGATGTAATTTTCTTTTGTTCCATGCTGGCGAGAGCCGTTCCCGCGAATTCATTCGCAGAGATGGTTGCGGGATTTTGCGTCATACATTCGGCCGCGGTCAGGTCGAGTGCGTCTTTTCCTCGCTGCTGGAGCAATCGCCGCAGATCCCCGTCGCTAATAACGCCCATTAACTGGCCGCTCTCGACAACAGTCGTCATCCCCAATTTCTTGCGCGACATTTCGTAAATGACATCGGGCATCAGCGCATCAGCGCTCACCCGTGGAACATCATCCCCTTTGTGCATGAGAGTCTCCACTCGCGCCAGGCGCTTGCCGAGTTTGCCGCCAGGATGCAGATTGGCAAAGTCTTCCTCTTTGAATCCGCGCTTTTCCGCAAGTGACATCGCCAGCGCGTCCCCCAGTGCAAGCATCGTCGTTGTGGAAGCAGTGGGGGCGAATCCCATTGAACATGCCTCTTTGGCAACTGAGCAATCGAGTGCTACGTCGGCAGCAGCCGCCAGAGTCGAGGTCTTTGAAGAATCCTGCTGTCCCACTTCGTCGCAAGTCATGGCAATCAACTTAAGTTGCAATCGTTTAATTGTGGCGAGCAGGCGAAGAATTTCTTCGGTCTCTCCGCTTGCGGACAGAGTAACCACGACATCACCGGCGACTAGCATTCCCAGATCGCCGTGGACAGCCTCTACCGGGTGCATAAACAGGGCAGGCGTTCCTGTGGAACTAAGCGTCGCCGCGATCTTGCGCGCGATGATCCCGCTCTTGCCCATACCCGTGACGACCACGCGTCCGGCGCAGCAGTAGATGAGGTTTACTGCCCGTTCGAAGGCGGCGGCCATGGGACCGGCAATGCGGTCAGCGAGAGACCGTAAAGCCTCTGCTTCAATGCGGACGACATTTTCTCCAACCGATTTCACGCGAGAGAGGATGTTAGCAAAAGCGGCGGAGGGATGTTAGTCCGAAAAGACCTGCTTCCCGCGCTCAGCGAACTCCGCGATCTCTGCGGTGATCAGACAAAGGCACATTACCGCCGAGCACGCTGAGTTCGCAGAGAATAATCCGGGCCTCTTCCGGCTTGGAAATGCCGTTACCAGACTCTGCACGCGTTGGCGCCCACCATCGGCTGACCGGCTTTGCAGCTCCAGGCTTGCTCGAACTCCGGCATGTTTTCGACGACGCCGTCCACTCGATACTTGCCCGGGGAATGTGGGTCCACACTGACCAGCATTCGTTGGTACTCCGGCCGCCGCTTCTGGCACCACACTCGCCCGAAGCCCAGGAAAAACCGCTGATCGGTGGTGTAGCCATCAATTTTTTGCGCGGCCTTAGCTGTAGGATCCTGCGCGATTTCCTTATGCAGTGCCATTAACGAGATGCGGGCACCGCCGTTGTCGGCAGTATTTTCCCCAAGGGTCAACTTGCCATTTAACTTCAGATCATCAACAGCGACGAAACTGCCGTATTCATTGGCGACGCAACTAGCCCGGTTCTTGAATTCCTGCGCATCTCCGGGCGTCCACCAATCGCGCAGATTGCCTTGCGGGTCAAATTGGCGGCCCTGGTCGTCGAAGCCGTGTGTCAGTTCGTGACCGATGACCAAACCGATGCCGCCGAAGTTAATGGCATCGTCCATCTCCTTATCGAAAAATGGAGGCTGCAAAATGCCGGCGGGGAAGACGATCTCGTTCAGCGAAGGATTGTAATACGCGTTCACAGTCGGCGGAGTCATGCCCCATTCGGCGCGGTCCACAGGTTTTTCGATTTTATCAACTTCACGCTTGGATTCGAATTCATTGGCGCGAAGGAAATTCCCCAGGAAGTCCCCTTGCGCAATTGTGAGCTTGCTGTAATCCCGCCATTTATCCGGATAACCAATCTTATTGTTGATGGCGGCCAGCTTGATGCGGGCCTGCTTTTTGGTCTCGGGCGACATCCATGTGACACCGTCAATGTCCTCTCCCAGTGCCTGCTCGAGCGCGACCACCATCTTTAACATGCGTTGCTTGCCATCGGCGCCGAAAGTGAGTTCGACATACCGTTGTCCCAGCGCTTCGCCAAGTGCATCATCCGTCGCGCTGACGCAACGCTTCCAGCGTGGCTGGATCTCCGCCTGACCCGTCAGGTCACGCCGGTACTGAAAGTTAGCCTGCACAAACGGTTCTGAGAGCCATGGCGCAGACAGCCTCAGAACATGCCAACTGGAATAGACCTTGAGAGCATCAAGGGATTCGGAGTCCAGAATCCCGTTTAGCTTCTGGAAGAATTCCGGATTCCGAACGTTGAGTGAGCTGAAACTCGGCGAGCCCACTGCTTCCAGATAGTGATCCAGATATAGATTAGGCGCAAGCGCACGGGCTTGGTCACGCTCCATTTTGTGGTCAATATTTTTTGGATCGCGGCGCAGAGTGCGGTCCATTGCCGCATTCGCCAGGGCAGTTTCAATGCGCAATACAATGTGCGCGGAGTCGGCTGCTTGTTGCGGTGGCTGGCCCGCGAGGGTGAATACCTTGGTTGCGTAATCCACGAGATGCTTTCGCATCTCGACCATTTTCGGAGTGTCCTTGATGTAGTAATCGCGATCAGGCAGCGAGAGTCCGCTCTGGTCAAGATTCGCGATGTCCATCGCCGCATTGTGCAGGTCGGCGTCGGAGTCGAAATCAAAAAAGCTGTTCGTGCCAATAAGATGATCGTGCGCAATTACGCCAATAAGCTCTGTTTTATCTTTGACCGCCGCGACGCGATCAAGTTCGGATTTCACCGGCTCAATTCCCTTTGCGTCCACAGTCTTCTCATCCATGCAGGAGCTATAGAAATCGCCAATCTTCTGATTGATAGGATCGCGGGTGGCGTCGTCGCCTGAAACCTTCTCCAAAATGCCCCGCATGATTGCCTCATTACGCTCATGCAGATCGGTAAAACTGTCCCACCCCGATTGGTCCGGCGGTATTTCGGCCTTCTTCAGCCAATTGCCGCAAGAGTACTGATAAAAATCAACGCACGGGTTGACGGACTTATCAATATTGTCAATGCTGAAGCCCTGTGGGAGTTGACTATTTGTCTGCGCAAAAAGGGGCAGCGCAAGCACGAATGGCAAGAAGAGAAAATGCAGCTTCATCAATAACCTCACTTTGGATAAGAACCCCGGTAATTTTAGGCCTAATTGATTTAAACGGACAAGCCGGCAAAAGGTTAGCGAGGGAAATTGGCTTTTTGCCGGTGGGGATGCGACTCATCCTCTAATAGAGCCGCAAGAATAAATACTCGGTTCGTGGATGAAGACTGCCGGGAGCAGCGGTGCGACTATCTGAGCTTTCGCGAGCGGAAGCTCAGGCTCAGCATGACAATAAAACGAAGAAAACAAATTTGGCTGATCTGCCGTTGGTTCAGCTTTGCTGCGGTCATTTCAATCCAGTCCGCGCCAACCTCTGTTACCACCGAATTATTCAGATGCGGTATCTGGCGGGGGCGCGCCAAACGGGAATTGAATGGAGAACTTGTGCTCAGCAATGCCTTTTTTGCCATGATGGGTATGCGTGTAAGTACAAATAATGGTGTTCGCCTCGTATACGCATGCGTCGTGCCGGTAGGCAGGCTCCTTATCAAAAGGGCAGGGATACATTCCAGGCACGAATGTTCCGTAGGACGAACCGAGCAATGTGAGTATCAAAATCACGTATTTCATTTGGTCCTCCGAGAGCCTTTTCAGTGCTCGCTTGAGATAAGTGCAATGCAGCAGCCAAATGCGACGCCATAGGAATCAATGGCTTAAGGCTTCAAATGATCCGGAAGGGAAAGAGTTTTCCCTGGGAAAAATCCAAGAAAAGGGCTAGTAACTAAGAGGTAATCGTAAGTAACATTGGCTGGCTTTCTGCCTGCACAACCGATCTTGAGCGTGAGGACCAAAGACCAAACACCTTGCATCAATGGCCTTGCCAGGCACGCAGAAGTTTCACACGTGTTCCGCTTCAGAGGAATAGAAAGCCGAAATTCCAAGTTTGCCGCGTTTGATGCGGCGAAACCGCGCAATGTACACTTAGGCAACAATGCGCCCGTAGCTCAGATGGATAGAGCGGCAGCCTCCGGAGCTGTAGGTCGGGAGTTCGAATCTCTCCGGGCGCACCATTTTTTCGTTAGTTTAATTTCTCCCCCAAATAAAATTGCAGAGTGCATGGTTCCGATTACGCCCTGCGCCGCTTCTGTGGCATTATGTATTCCTATGCCCAAGATTCACATACCGACACCTTTGCGCCAGTATGTTGGCAAGCAAGCAGACGTTGAGGTCAGCGGTTCTACGGTCGGGGGTGCGCTTTCCGAGCTGGTCTCGAAGCATCCGGACCTTCGCCGGCATCTATATACGGACGATGGCAAGCTGCGCGCCTTCGTAAATGTTTACCTCAATGACGAGGATGTTCGCTATCTGCAAAAGGAAGCGACTGCCGTGAAGGACGCTGATAGTATTTCCATCGTACCCTCCATTGCGGGAGGCACTGCGGCTACTAGCTGCTAGCTTCCAACAGACCAGCGCATTCGTTTTGCCAGAAGCTAGCAGCTAGAAGCCAGTAGCTGAGTTCCAATTATGGCCACCACAACCGAAATCAAACCCGAAGCCGTCACGCTCTCGAACGACGAAATCCTGCGCTACTCGCGGCACCTGATCATGCCCGAAGTCGGCATGGAAGGGCAGTTGAAGCTAAAGGCGGCGAAGGTGCTCTGCATCGGCGCGGGCGGACTCGGATCGCCGCTCGCCCTTTATCTTGGAGCTGCGGGGGTCGGCACGCTCGGCATCGTGGATTTCGACGTGGTGGACTACACTAATTTGCAACGGCAGATCATTCACACCACCGCCGATGTGGGACGCAAGAAGCTCGACTCAGCCGCCGATAAGCTTGCGGCGATCAATCCATTTATTAATGTCCGCAAGTTTGAAGAGCGCCTCGACAGTTCCAATGCGCTCGACCTATTTCGCGAATTCGATATCATTGCCGACGGCACCGACAATTTTCCGACACGATATTTGGTGAATGACGCCTGCGTGATCACGGGCAAGCCCAACGTTTACGGATCAATCTTCCGCTTCGAAGGCCAAGCCAGCATTTTCGCAACAAAGGACGGCCCGTGCTATCGCTGCCTTTACCCTGAGCCGCCTCCGCCGGGACTGGTCCCGTCCTGCGCCGAAGGGGGAGTGCTCGGAATTCTTCCCGGCCTCGTGGGAATCATTCAGGCAACAGAAGTCGTTAAGCTGATTTTGGGAAAAGGCGATCCGCTGATCGGCCGCTTACTCCTGATTGATGCGCTCGCAATGAGGTTTCGGGAATTGAAGCTGCGCAAGAATCCCGAATGTCCGGCTTGCGGTAAAAATCCAACAATTACGAAGTTAATAGACTACGAAGAGTTCTGCGGAATACGTGGCGAAGAGCAAGCCGTGCAAGCAACCAGTTCCGACATACAAGTCGAAGAACTAAAGCGCAGGCTCGATGCCGGCGAAGACATCTATGTGCTTGACGTTCGCGAGCCCCACGAATATCAGATCTGCAACATCGGCGGACATCTGATTCCCCTCGGCGATTTGCCGAACCGTGTGAACGAACTCGATACCAGCCGCGAGATCGTAGCCCATTGCCGCTCCGGCGCAAGAAGTGCAAAGGCGGTTGATTTCCTGCGCCAGTCCGGCTTCCGCAAAGTGCACAATCTGACAGGAGGAATTCTGGCTTGGGCGGACAAAATAGATCCCAAGATGCCAAAGTATTGATGGCGGCTTCAGCGGCAGATTTCATAGTAGAGACGTAGCTCGCTACGTCTCCCGCAACCATATCAAACTCGATGTGCAAGCACAGACGCAGCAAGCTGCGTTTCTACCCTGCGGCATTGTCGTTCCAATCACCGTCACAACGTATGCAAATACGCGAGCAAATCTTCCACCTGCTTCTGATTCAACGCTTGCCCGAAGCCCGGCATTTTATCTCGTCCCATCACAATAATGTCTGTCACGCGATCGTCATTGGCTGGCAGTCCGCTGTCTTCCAGATATTGTCTCTTGAGCATGTGCTGTAGGCTTGGGCCGCGGCGGCTTCGCGAAGAGTACGCATCGTGGCAACGATCGCAATAGCCGTCGTAAATCTTCCGCCCCGCCGCCTGCTGTGGATTCAATCCCAACTCGGCATCGCTTTTCCGGCGCTCCGCGGCGCATCCAGCGAGAAAAAGCAGAAGCAACGCCGCGCAGATGACGAGAAAAATATTCGCCAGAAACGAAAATTGCAAAGCGCGCTTAAATCGGCCGGGGAATCCCATAAGTATATGGAGATGATACCAATGTGCCATTCTCCTCCCTCTCTCGACGTACAATAATTGTCAGTAACGACCATGCTCCCCGAACAAATTCGTGCCAAGCGAATCTACGAAAAGGCAAGCCGTGCCGATGGCACGCGAGTCCTGGTGGACCGCCTCTGGCCTCGCGGCGTTTCGAAAGAGCAAGCGGTGCTGCATGCATGGATGAGAGATCTCGCTCCGTCGGATGAATTGAGAAAATGGTTTCACCAGCATCCCCAATCCTGGCCGATGTTTCGCAAACAATATTGCAAAGAACTTCGCCAGACTCACGCAGCGGCGGGATTGACCGAGCTTTATAGGCTGGCTTCGCAACGAAAACGTCTGACGCTTCTGTTCGCGTCGAAAGATGAATTACATAACAACGCTATCGTGCTGAAGGAATTGCTGGAAGGAATACGAAAGCCGCCGACCGGAACCGGGCCCGCTGGATTGCGCTTGATGAAGGAATCTCAAGCGAAGCGTATGCCCGCATAACTAAGCCGGCTGCAGCACCGGCACGAAAAACTCTTCTACTCGGAGCAAAATTTCAGGCGGGCTCTTTGATTCGTAGATCGCCTTGCGTAGTGCCGCCCCGCCCGGCACGCCATGTGTAAACCAGGAAGCAAACTGCTTCATCTTGCCTTGCGCGTCCGGCAATTCTTCCTCGATCAACATTCGGAAATAAGTATGAATCATGGCGTAGCGGTCTGATTCGGCAGGTTCGTCGTAGGGAGCGCTACGCGTCACGTAGCCCCGGACGCCCTCNNGGCGTCCGCCCCTACGTGAGCATTGCCTAGCCACTCGTTGTATTGCTCGATTTGGCGGAAGATCCACGGATTTGACGGCGCCATCCGTCCAATCATCACCGCGTCGCAACCAGTCTGTTCAACCATGGCGCAGGCATCTTGCGGCGTGCGAATGTCACCGTTCCCAATCACCGGAATCTTGACCGCATCTTTAATCTCGGCAATCCATTCCCATCGCGCCGCGCCCGCATATCCCTGCTCGCGGGTGCGGGCGTGCAGGGCAACGGCGTTCAATCCGCAGTCCTCCGCCATCTTCGCCAGTTCCACGCAAATAATATTTTCGTCATTCCACCCAGCGCGAAATTTGACGGTAAACGGAATCTTCACCGCCGCGCGAGTCGCCTCAAAAATTTCGCGAATTGCCGGTAAATCCCGCAGCAGACCGGAGCCGCCGTTGCACTTCACAACCTTTTTCGCGGGACATCCCAGATTCAGATCAACCAAATCGAAGCCCAGATCTTCGACCATGCGCGCGGCGTCAGCCATGACTTGAGGATTGCTGCCGAACAGCTGCGCCGAGATCGGATGCTCGTCTTCGTAAAAGTGCAGATACCGCTTAGCTTTTTGGTCCTTGGCGCGAAGTACTCCATCGGCTGAAGTGAACTCCGTCATGATGAGCCCGCACCCGCCGAGATTGCGGATGAACCGCCGGAAGACGGTGTCCGTGACTCCGGCCATGGGAGCAAGCACGGTCGCGGGAGAAATCTGAACGTTGCCGATAGAAAGACTCTCGGGAACAGACTGTGTGGCGCGGACCTGCCCTGAGGGGAGTCGAATGGGGCCCTCGCCCGCGACGGCTACCGGATTGTCGAAATACTTCCGCACGTGGTTATTCTAGCCTTTCCAAAAAGAAAGCCTCCGTGAAAGGAGGCTTTCCTAGTGACCAAATACAAAAGCTTATTTCTTCGCGGCTTCCGGCTTTGCCGGTTCAACCTTGGCATACTTCCGGCGGAAGCGCTCCACGCGACCGGCAGTATCCAGCAACTTCTGCTTCCCGGTAAAGAAAGGATGGCAATTCGAACAGATTTCCACGTGGATGTCGCCCTTATGGGTGGAGCGCGTGCTAAAACTGTGTCCGCACGCGCACTTCACCTGAATTTCGTTATAAGCGGGATGAATTGCTGCTTTCATGATGAATGACCTCAGATCAAGTGATTAGATTCTATAGGAGTGGCGCAAGATTCACCAGCACGCGCAGCGGTCCAATTCCGCGCTACCAGAGATAGCCGTCCTCGTACCGACTCAGATCCGCATCACCAGCTTCTCAAGTGCGAAACAACCGCAACTGCGTGCAGGCACCGTCCGGTTTTCGGCAAAAAGCTGGGGGGCTTATCCTCCGTTTCCGAATACTAACATATGCACTTGAAAACATATGGCTCTGGATACATACTATACCCGTGCCGTGGCGAGTATTTTTCCACGCCGAATTCGAACCTGAATTTGACGCGTTTGATCGAGAGGTTCAAGACGAGCTGCTGGCGCAAGCCAATTTGCTGAAAGATTTTGGGCCCCTGCTCAAACGTCCCACTGCCGATACTCTCCGCGGATCGAAGCACGAAAACATGAAAGAACTGGGGTTTAAGGCAGCGGATGGAGTTTGGCGAATAGCTTTCGCTTTTGATCCCGGGCAAAAAGCGATACTGCTGGCCGGAGGAGACAAATCAGGCGGCCGCGAGAAACGTTTTATCGGCAACTTATTAACCAGGCCGACGCGAGGCTCGATAGGCATCTTGCTTTTCTAAAAGCAGGAGCATCAAAGCACAAGGGGACGAGGTAGCAATGAAGACTCTGGAGCGAAAGCTTAGGGAGATCAGTCCAGCAAGGCGGAAAAAGATTAGAAGTCGGGCCCGCGAGCTAGCTGCACGCGAAATGTCTCTCCGGGAGCTCAGGCATGCGGTCAACAAAACTCAAAAGACTGTGGCCCGAACTCTCAACATGGGTCAGGATGGAATCTCTCGCCTGGAGAAGCGAAGCGACCTGTTGCTTTCTACTCTGCGCAATTATGTAGAGGCAGTTGGAGGGAGCCTAACCCTGTTAGCTCAGTTTCCAGACAAAGGACCGATCACGTTAGGTGGATTCGGCGAAATTGTCGCGGCTGAAGAAAAGGGAAAGAACAAGCGTCATGCCGCCCACGCGAGGTAAATGATGCTCGATCAACTGCCAGATTTTGATCCCCGGCCCGCCGTATTTACCCGATCCATAAAAACACAAGCAGGACAAATTGGTGCCGCGTCTGGCCAACTCCATGACATCACAAGACTTAAGTCCGTTTTCCCGCCCAAAACCCCCATCGAGACATGTCTCGATGTCGTTTTTTCGCCGAAATGGGATTTTCTTGTCAAGTACCTAGGGAGTACATGTTTCCCGTAAGTCGTTCAGAACGCTCGTAATAAAGTGTCGTCCACCGTGGCGCATTTACCCCCTTCAACCTGCTATGCTTGAAATATAGTGATTTTAACGACGCGGCTCCTTATTGGGGCCGCGTTTTTTATTGGGCTGAAAGAGGATTCATGAAAATTACCGGTTCAAGCATCAAACACCACAAACTGCGCGGAGAATGGGCAGAGCTGCGTTTCATGGCTCGCGCCGCCGAGCACGGACTCTGCATCAACAAGCCTTGGGGAGACAACAGTCGCTACGATTTTGCCCTGGAACATGCCGGGAAATTCCTCCGCATGCAAATCAAATCCACGACCGTCCGCACCGGACGTTCATACATTTGCAATTTACGTGCTAACAACCAGTTCTATACCGGCAAGGAAATTGATTTCGTCGCGGCCTACATCGTCTCTAAAAACATCTGGTACATCTTCCCCTTCGACGTGGTTGCGAAGAGCGGTAGCGTCGTTCTTTCGCCTCATCTGAAAACCTCGAAATACGGACCTTACCAGGAGGCTTGGCATCTGCTGCGCTGCGAAAAGGGCCCAGAACCTGGGGTCGAGCCCACCAAGAAAACATTGTCGCGGGACCAGCAACTATCCGAGCCGTCTGGCAGGTAGTGAGGCGGGTTGCCCGAGATTTTTACCGCGAAGGACACGAAGTGACACAAAGTGACACAAAAGGAAATGCTCGAGATTTTGAGCCTTCGTGACCCTTTGTGTCCTTTGTGGCTTATGGTTTTGTTTTTAGCTTTTTAGACTGACCTAATTACCCTGGCGGCCTCGGTTGACGGCGCTTTCTCTATCCCATAGTCTTCCATAGTTACTGTAGTCACGGCCCGTTGCCTGTCGGGGATTAAAAACACTGAGTAGCAAGGAGTTCCCGGCGTGAGCGGTCCGAATCCAATCCCCGAACGGGGGAATACAGTACAACGAAAGAGTAGTTATGCCGCATCAGACTGAGTGCGGCCGGAAAAGGCGACTTGACCGACGCGCGAAAATCGCAAGCCCAAAAGATTTCTGAAGTAGAACTTATAGAGCGAGCCAAGCAGGGTGACGCAGAAGCCTTCGAGGCGCTGTATCACCTGCACAAGCGGCGGGTTTATTCGTTATGTTTGCGCATGACGGCCAACACGGCGGCAGCCGAAGACCTCACTCAGGAAGCCTTCCTACAACTGTTCCGCAAGATTGGAACTTTTCGAGGCGAGTCCGCGTTTTCGACCTGGCTGCATCGCATGGCGGTCAACGTCGTGCTGATGCAGCTGCGCAAGAAGGGTCTTCCCGTAGTTCCGCTCGAAGATACGATCGAGACCGAAGAAGAGGCGCCCAGGAAAGAATTGGGCGCCCCCGATCCAAGTCTTGCGGGATCCATTGATCGCTTGCAGTTGCAACGGGCCGTCGAAGATCTGCCGCCGGGTTATCGCTCAATTTTTGTGCTGCATGACGTTGAGGGCTACGAGCACAACGAGATTGCCGAGATTGTAGGATGTTCAGTCGGAAATAGTAAGTCTCAGTTGCATAAAGCACGTTTGAAATTACGCGAACTTCTCAAAACGAGCAGAGCCGAAAAAGCCAGAAAGCCGTGAGAAGAAGCGGTGAGAATAACGAGCGCTGTCGGGGAGAAGTAGTTATGACCTGTGAAGAATTCGAACGGGTCCTGCCTGAGAATGAAGGCGGCCACACGATCGAACAGAAGTCCCATCTGAATTCCTGTTCTCCGTGTTCGGACTTGGTTGCCGACTTGAACGCCATTTCACAGCAGGCGCGGCTCTTGCGGGATACAGATACAGGCGAGCCCAATCCGCGTGTATGGAATTCCATCCGGATTGCGCTGCGCCAGGAGGGGTTGATCCGCGAACCGGAATCAGCGCCTTTTCTGGTCCACAGCCAGCCGCGCCGCAGGCGTCTTGTCTGGTTGATCCCCGCTGGAGCCTTAATATTGCTGATGTTCGGGGTAGTGCAGTATAAACGCGCACCGGTTCAGCTCGCCGCACAAAAACCTGTTTTGTCTTCGGCCACTTCCGAAATCGCTGACGCGTCCAGTCTGGACGACCAGCAGTTGCTCGAAGTAGTATCGAAACACGCCCCCGCCATGCGGGCCTCCTACGCGGCGAATTTGCGGGACGTAAACTCTTACATTCGGGATGCGGAGGAGTCGGTAAAGATTGATCCTAACGACGAGCAAGCGCAGAAATATTTGATGGATGCATACGAACAGAAATCGATTGTGTACGAAATGGCGATGGATCGTTCTCTGCCATAAATTTTGGGCGGGCAAAAGCGGCGTGAACTGCCGCGGAGTTGAGGATAGGCCATGATGTTGAGCAGCACGCGCGCGGCGAAAGTGGTTGTCATATTGGCATTGGCCGGAACGATCTCGGCGGTCGGCGAGACCCGGCAGCAACTTCATTTTAAAGTAGGACGCAAACCGAACATCTCGATCAATAACCAATATGGCGCTGTTTCCGTAAAACCCGGCGCGAAACGGGAAGTCGTCGTGACCGCTGTACTACATTCCGACAAGGTCGAGATTGATCAGAGTCATCGCGGCAATCGCGTGGACATCGTTTCCCATCTTCTTGCGGGAGCGGACCAAAGCACCGGCCAGGTAGATTACGAAGTCCTGGTTCCCGCCGACGCGAATGTGACGTTAACTTCAATGACCGGGCCGTTGCATGCGGAAAAACTCCACGGCGACGTTGTCATGGAAGGAAATACCGCGGATGTGGACGTTCGTGACGTAAGCGACGCTCATGTTCAAGTCAAGACTCTGAATGGGCCCGTCACTTTAACGGATATTCGCGACGGCCATGTGGAAATTACTTCTCTCGGAGGAGATGTTGTTTTAACTTCCGTTAGCGGCCCACTTGTCGAAGTCAACAGCAGCAGCGGCAAGATCCGTTACGACGGCGATTTCGGAGACGGCGGCGAATATTTATTAACCAGTCATACAGGGGACATTCAGGCTACGGCGCCCAGCTACGCTTCCATTGATGTGACCGCCCGATCGGAGCAGGGGCAGGTTGAGAACGATTTCCAGCTACAGCCGAAGCACACTTCGTTTCCCATCAAAGCGGGGAGTGCCTTTGCGGGCACGGTAGGTAAAGCCGCATCTTCGGTTAGGTTGTTTTCCTTCAGTGGTAAAATCCATCTCAAGAA
>PNAR01000272.1 GCA_003169715.1 Acidobacteriaceae bacterium
GCCGGCGATCACATCAAGAGCGCATCGGATCTGGGAATTCCGCTCATCGGCATCGGACTTTTTTATGGCCAGGGTTATTTCCGGCAGCATCTCGACCAAAACGGGTGGCAGCAGGAAGATTACATCGAAACCGATATCAGCCAATTGCCGATGGAACCCGCCATCGGAAAAAATGGCGCGCCCGTAACTGTGCAGATTGATACACGCAGTGGTTTCATCCGAGCAAAAGTGTGGCGCATGAAAGTTGGCCGATGCGACCTGCTCCTCCTCGATTCGAATACGGAGGGCAACGCTCCGGAGGATCGCGAGCTTACATCCCGTTTGTATGGGGGCGATGGCCGCATTCGCGTCCGGCAGGAGTTGCTGCTTGGCGTGGGAGGGTTCAGAGCCTTGCGGGCGATGGGCATCACGCCAGGCGTTCTCCATTTGAATGAAGGCCACAGTGTATTCGCGGTTCTCGAAGCAATTTGCAATCGGATGCAGGACGAAGGCCTTGGATTCGACGAGGCCGTTCCCAAAGTCTCCCGTGAAGTGGTGTTCACAACGCATACTCCAGTACCGGCGGGTCATGATCGTTTCAATTCCGATTTGATTGAAGAGCATCTTGGCCCGCTGCGCGAGCAATTGGGCTTGTCCCATGATCGCTTTATGGACTTGGGGCGCGAATATCCCGGCAATCGCGACGAGGAATTCTGTATGACGGTGCTTGGCCTCAGGCTGGCACGGCGCGCGAATGCGGTGTCATCCCTGCATGGAGAAGTTTCCCGGGCCATGTGGACGGGACTTTTCCCGGGTAAAACCGAAGAAGAAGTCCCTATCGGACACATTACTAATGGCGTTCACGTCCCATCCTGGCTTTCGCCCCAGATGTATCGTCTGTATGACCGCCATCTGGGAACTGGCTGGCATACACACGGCAGCGAGGCCCGTATCTGGGAAGGAATTGAGGATGTGGATGATGGAGAGCTTTGGGAAACGCACCTGAATCTAAAGTCTCGCCTCATCGAGTTCGTGCGGCATCGCGCCATCGAACAGGCAGCGCGCCGAGAGGAATCGCCCGAGACGCTGCAACACCTGAGCCGCGTGCTCAGCCCTGACGCTCTCACCATCGGATTTGCGCGCCGCTTTGCCACCTATAAACGGGCCGACCTGATGCTTGCGGATATCGAGAGGCTAGCCTCGATGGTGAATGATCCCAAACATCCCGTTCAATTTATTTTTGCCGGGAAGGCGCACCCGCGCGATGACCCGGGGAAGAGGATGTTGCAACAGATCGCGGAACTCATGCGGCATTCACGCTTCGAGGATAAGTTCGTCTTTGTCGAGGATTACGACATTAACGTCGGAAGGCACTTTGTCCAAGGCGTTGACGTCTGGCTGAATAATCCGCGGCGCCCGCTAGAAGCGTCGGGGACCAGTGGCCAGAAAGTGGTTTTGAACGGAGGGCTGAACCTCTCCGTCCTCGACGGATGGTGGGCCGAAGCCTACGACGGCCTCAATGGCTTCGCGATTGGGACGGGAAGAACTCATTCTAATACAAGCATTCACGACCGCCGTGACGGCGAAGATCTGTATCGCGTACTCAAAGACGAAGTGATACCGCTTTATTATCAGCGGGATCGCGATGGCCTTCCGAGGGGTTGGATCAAACGGATGAAGCGAACCATTCGCACTCTAGGCTGGCGTTTTAACGCTGATCGCATGGTGATGGACTACACCCTCAAATGCTACGTTCCTGCGGCCGGCGGTACTTCCAGTGATATGCGGGATTGAGCATCGCTTTGATCAAATGAGATTGTCATCCTGAGCGCCTGTTCTTCTTCGCTTGCGAAGAAGAACCAAGTCGAAGGACCCCTGCACCCATCCTGCCCCAGGTTCTGCTAAACGCAATTGACCGCGGGAAACAGCTAAACTGGCGGCGTGGCAAGAAAATCGCACTCCATAAATCCTCACCCGCCCGATCTAAGCAAAGACTGGAGTAGGGGTGCTTCGACCATCTGAGCTTCCGCAAGCGGAAGCTCAGGCTCAGCATGACAATAAAATTGGAATAACATTTGTCATCCTGATCCCCTGTTCTTCTTCGCCCGCGAAGAAAAACCAAGTCGAAGGACCCCTACTCCAGTCTCTTTTGGGGTCTCCTCCAGCAGCCCCCGTACACCACACGAAGGTAACGCCCCAAACTGATTACCTGTATTTCCGCTACTTTACCTTGTGATAATGTTTCCAATACCCCATATTCTCTAGGTTTGGCTGGGTTTATTGGCGTTGGCTTCCCAAAATCGCAAGCCCGGACTCCAGATTGCCTGGAAAACGGTCACGTATCGCAGCGTGGTGTTATCCATTGTTGCGGTGATCGGAGTGTTGTTTGCGAGCATTCGAATTGCATTCCCGCAATTTACACAAACCGGCATAACGGCGGTTACCAATTTAACCAGTAGCGCTCTCGAAAAAGTTGCCGGCTTTAACGGCAATTCTCATAAATCGGGGGAAACCAGTTCGCAGCAGGCGCACTTTACCGCACTCGATGGCACAGTGAGGGTTAAGAAGGGGAGTAGCAATAGTTGGTCGAGCGCAGATTACAACTTGCCCCTGGAAAAAGGAGACGTGGTTCAGACCGGCTCCGAGGGCATGGCCAAGATTGTTTTTAATGACGGAACCAACTACACCGTGAAACAGGATTCACTCATTGTGATCGAAGAGAACTCCGCCAATGAGCGGCAGCAAACCACCGTTTCGGTTGCGGTAAGCACCGGAACCGTTGATCTCGCAACGGGCACGTATGTGCAGGGATCCAAGTCCGAAGTCATATTGGACGGCGCCACCGCCTCATTGGCGCCTGATAGTGCTGCCCGAGTAAGCAACGATCCCAAGACTCATCAGCATGAAATCCTGCTGAAAAAAGGCACTGGCGAAATTACTCGCAATGGAGAAGTTGTACGGCTGGCCGATTGGGAAAAGGTAAGCTTCCAAAACGAATCGCCGGGGCTTCAGAAATCCAGGGAGATCGGGCCTCCGACCCCGATTTCGCCGGCGAACATGATGCCGATCTTCATCTCTGGCGAACCTAAGCCGATTGAATTTTCATGGACGCCCATGGCGAATGCCGCCGGATATCGCCTGCAAATTTCGCGTAATCCTTATTTTTCCTCAACCATCATGGACAAAAAAGTTAGTAGTACAGATGTGATGGTCTCTGGGCTGAAAGAAGGCGCATACTACTGGGCAGTGCAGTCATACGACAGTCATGGGACCGAGTCCGCCGAAGGGGAAAAAAATCGTTTCAATATAATCCCCAAAGATAAAGATCAGCAGGTCATCAGCTTAAATTTGGACCCGTTTGTGCAGCACGGCCATGTCCTCGAATTGACTGGAAAGACCGAGGTGGGCGCGCGCGTCATGGTCAACGGACGGGAAGTTCCCATGGTGGGATCGGATGGCGCGTTTCATTACTTCACGCCTCCGTTGGCGCCGGGCGAAAGCATTATTACGATAACCGCGCAAAATGCGACCGGCGGAGTTAACACCTTACAGAAGAGAGTGGAAATTCAGTAGGCTCGTAAGCGAGTTAATTGCAGAGGGAAAGTCCTCTTATGTCACAGAATGGGTTTCATTCCAACGGAACACGGATGCACAACCTCCGGTCGCTGTTCAGTGTTTTCTCCAGCGACCTCGCAATAGACCTGGGTACGGCTAACACGCTTGTGTACGCCCGCGGCAAAGGCATCGTCGTGAACGAGCCTTCCATTGTTGCCATTAACAAGAACACCGGCGAAGTCGAAGCCGTCGGCAAAGAAGCCAAGGAAATGCTGGGCCGCACTCCCGGCAACATCGTCGCCATCAAGCCCATGAAAGATGGTGTAATCGCCGACTTCAAAGTTACCGAAAAGATGCTGAACTACTTCATCCAGAAGGCGCATAACCGGAAGATGCTGGTGCATCCCCGCATCGTTATTGGCGTTCCATCGGAAATTACGCAAGTGGAAAAACGTGCCGTGATGGATTCAGCATACCGGGCCAAGGCCAGCGAAGTGTACCTCGTGGAGCAAGCCATGGTGGCTGCAATAGGCGCCGGGCTGCCTATCACCGAACCCAGCGGAAATATGGTCGTGGACATCGGCGGCGGCACTACCGACATCGCGGTGATTTCACTGAGCGGTATCGTCTATTCGCGTTCTGTGCGTATGGCAGGCAACCAGATGGACGAGGCGATCATGAATTACCTGAAGCGCAAATATAATTTGCTGATCGGCGAGCGCACCGGGGAGCAAATCAAGATCGAAATCGGAAGCGCGTATCCTCTCGACAAGCCACTGACCATGGAAATCAAAGGCCGCAACCTGATTGAGGGCGTCCCCAAAACCATCACCGTGGACGACAGCGAAATCCGCGAAGCCCTCAGCGAATGCGTTTCCACGATCATGAATGCAGTTCGCGTCGCGCTCGAACGCACACCTCCCGAACTATCCGCAGACATCAGCGATCGCGGGATCGTGCTCACCGGCGGCGGCGCTCTCCTCAAAAATCTGGATAAGCGCATTCGCGAGGAAACCGGACTCCCAGTCTCAATCGCCGACGATCCCCTGTGCAGCGTAGTCCTGGGCACCGGAAAAATGCTCAGCGACTTCAAGCTGCTGCGGAAGATTTCAATCGAGTAATAAAAGTTTCAAGTTTCAGGTTTCAAG
>PNAR01000468.1 GCA_003169715.1 Acidobacteriaceae bacterium
TTCCAAAAGATCGGAAATTTCGGAGGCGCCTAAATCTATGATTCCAATGCCCGGCCAAATAGGGGGTAGGGGCCCCTTGCTAAACCTTGAGTTCACGCGCCCCCGCTGCCCCCCCCGGCGGCTGCCAAGAGCGCTGATGATTTAAAAGCAGGTGAATTACTCTGACTATGAATATTCTGACTATGAATGAGCCGACCAAGGTGCTGGGCGGCTCTATTGCAATTCTAGCGACACCACATCGCCATCGGCTTTTCCGCCCGCCTTATAGTTCACGATGACTGCGCGACGGGACCACCCGCACGAAAACTCGTCGGCTCCTACAAGGACCAGCGATTTATAGTTCGCGCTCCGCAGCTTCAAAGTTTTACCGCCGCTCGCGACGGTTAAGATCGCTGCGGGGGGGTGGGAGCAATCAATCCTCGTGAGAGTTCCTTTCAAGAATTTCACTGGGCGCTTATCTGGTGGAATGGGCTGGTCCTCGGGCGGAGACGATTCCGCCTCATCCGACTGCTTTGACTCCTCATCGGAAGAAGCCAAAGACGAAGAGGAAGATGACCCGGGTTGATTGGCCCAATACACGGTCGCCGATTGGGGACCTCCCGCTTGCGGCAGGACGCCGTATTTCTTTAATGTCGGCAAGTCCTCCAGATTTTTTCGCGCGGCCTGCGCAATTTGCGGATCGGCGCTGCCGCTGAGCCTGTTCAGCAAGCCAGTGGCATCATCCCATTTCTTTCCCGCCATATCTATGCGGGCGAGGTTCAATAAATATGTTCCGCTGCGGGGACTGAGTCGTATCGCGGGCTTTATCGCATCCAGCGCAGACTGATTTCCTCCTCCTTCGAGGCGCGCCATGGCGAGCATGTTGTAAGCCTCGGCAAATTCGGGATTCCAATCAATGACGATGCGCAAATCAAGCATCATATTCGGGAGTCCCGGAATAGGATCGCCGCTGACCGGGGCTTGCTGGTATTTCATCAGCGCCAAATAGTAGTGGACCCACGGATCTTTAGGATCCATGAGCGATGCCTGGGCCAATTCAGCCTTGGCTTGTTCGTAGTCCTTATCCTGCATATAGGACCACGCCAGTGCACGGTGGACAATCGCATTTTCCAGCTTTGGATCGTCACTCATCGCTTTCAATTGTGCGATGGCTTGTTGCCGGCGCTCGGGCAAACGAAGCTCCATTTCGGCGACGGATGCCTGGGCTTCTGAATCGGAAATTTGCGCCGTGCTGGTACCAATGTCTCCCGCGTCTGAAGTGGGCAGGTGCGAAATCTGATATGCGGGAGAGCCTGGATCGAAAGTCTTCGTGTCTGGTTGTTGGGAGGCGTCCAGCGCAAGGAATAAAGGAGTCAGTGATTTGAAATAATCTTTCACGGACTGATCAAGTTGGGCCACGGACATGCCGTAGGCTTGCTGGATAGCCTGCGGAGCAGGCACTTTCTGATTCTGTACCAGATCGAAATACGTTCCAGTTTCCGCTAATTTATTTTTGTTTAGCAGGTAATGTACGAGCATCCACGACTGCGCGTAGAAGAGAGTATGATGCGTCCCTTCCTGATAGCCCGCCTTGTATTCGTGCATGTTAAACAGATCGGGAATTGACAGCCACACGGGAGCCGTGAGCAATTCGGTAAGCGCCCGGGGAGGATTGCGCTTTTGAATCTGATTACCGAGAATGTCTTCATCCCAAGTCGCGCCAAGTTCCGGGTCGCCGCCGATGCCCGCTTGATTGTTGTCCAGATGGATGGAAGAAAAATACTCCGCGAAACCTTCGTCGAACCAAGGCTGCGTCGGCGGATAGTTATAGTTCAAAAAGTAGTGGGCGAATTCGTGAGAGATGGCACGCCAACTGTCAGGCTCGAACAAGTTTAGGACGATGTAGTCGCGATCTGGTCCGCCGAGAAAAAAACCCGGCGCGGACGCCTGTTGGGTTGGCGCAATGTCCGAGTATTCCTTATCGGTGTGGAGGGCAATAACTTCCAGCGGCTCGGACATGTTCAGCTTCCTTCTTAACAGAAGCTGTCCGAAAACTGAGCGCATTTGCTCTAACCGGACTACGGCCTCGCGTCCATGCTTCTCGTCCGCATCGGTGAGAAGCGAAAAATGGTCAGAGCTTATGCGAAGCCATTTGGATTTGGCGGGCTGGGCAGCTTGTGCTGGGAAAGCGCAGGACACGCCTGCCCATAAAGAGAGAACAAAAACGATCTTCCGAACAAGAATATTGCGGGGATGCATGGATAGCGCCAGGAGCGTTGCAACCTTTGAGAAAGATGCTATCACGGGAAGCGGAAGTGTCCTGGGGGAAGCACCACTAGCTTCGCTCAATGGAGCTTCTGGAGTTTCGTGAGCGCCCATTCCGCCGATTGCGCGACCGCTTCGTCTTCGTCAGTCTTCAAATTGGTGAGTGCAGTCACGAATTCTCGATTGCCACTGTTTCCTATGGCAATCACCGCATTGCGTCGCAACCCGGTGCGCTTCGCCCGCTTGATGGCCGAACCTCTGAACTTTTCCCGAAATTCTTCTTCGCTCATGTTGGCGAGCCATTCCAACGCTGGATTCACCAAGCCCTCTCGCGGTTGAAACTCGGGTGCGATCGTGATGGGGGATTTCCGGTTCCACGGGCAGACATCCTGACAAATGTCGCAGCCGAAAACATGACGTCCCATTCCCTCGCGCAAGTCTTCAGGAATGCTGCCGCGCTTTTCGATGGTGAGATAGGAAATGCAGCGAGTCGCGTCGAGTTCATATGGTCCGATGAAGGCGTTGGTGGGGCAAGCATCAATGCAGCGCGTGCAGGTGCCGCACCGGTCCGCTGCGGGAAGATCGGGCTGTAGTTCCAGAGAAGTAAGTATGACCCCCAGGAATAGCCACGACCCAAGCTGCTGATTCAGGATGCATGTGTTCTTTCCAATCCACCCAACGCCGGCGTATTTGGCATAGACGCGTTCGACGATGGGACCGGTGTCAACGTAGCTGCGTGTGATTAGGCCTGGGGAGGCGGCTTTGAGGGCGCCCTCTACCTGGCGTAATCGCCGCAGGACTGCATCGTGATAATCTTCTTTGCCCCACGCGTAGCGGGAGATCCATCCTGCATTCGTTTCGTGTTCATGGGTCGAGTATGCCGGCGAGGAGTTGTAATTGATGGCGCAGACGATGACGCTTCGCGCCCAGGGGAAAGTGTTGGCTGGCGACGCACGTTTTAGCCGCCCTGACTCATCTCGTGACTCGAGATATTTCATTTCACCTGCGCGACCGGCGTCAATCCATTCGGGGAAGCGCGCGAGTTCGGGGTGATCGCGGACTGTGGCGATTCCGCAAAGCTCGAAGCCAGCTTCAAGACCGGATCGCTTCACGAATTCAGGAATGTTCGCGATGCCCATAAGTCAAAAATATTCGTCATCCTGAGCGCCTGTTCTTCTTCGCTGGCGAAGAAGAACCAAGTCGAAGGACCCCTGCCGCACCCGCGCGGCGTGGACTTCCCGCCGGGGGTAGGGGTGCTTCGACTCCCTGAGCTTCCGCAAGCGGAAGCTCAGCTTCGCTCAGCATGACAATATTGGAAACGTTGCTATCGTTCCGCGAAATACGATTCCTTGTATCCCAAATAATTATTTGCATAACGCATGATCGCTTCGTGATCTTTGTCTTCCAGCTTGCGGTGGAACTTTCCGGGAGATCCCATCCACAGAGATCCCGGTTCAACGATGGTCTTCTCTGGAATCAAGGTTCCCGCAGCGACGATTGATCCAGCGCCGATGCGTGCGCCATTGAGGATGATGGATCCCATTCCGATAAGACAGCGGTCTTCGATGGTGCATCCATGCAACGTGACTGTGTGGCCTACTGTGACGTACTCGCCGAGGAAAACTCCGTACTGTTCTTTCATGCCGTGCAGGACGCTACAGTCCTGAATATTCGAATACGCACCAATGCGAATTGAATGAACATCGCCGCGGACGACAGCGTTCATCCAGATGCTGGCATGTTCGCCGAGGACGACATCTCCGATGACTTGGGCCGAGCCGTCAACGTAGCAGGAGGCGGGAATCGTCGGCGTGATGCCTTTATAAGCGCGGATCATTGTTTTGAAGTTTCTTCTTTCGTGATCCCTAATCGTTCAGACATTTCTTCATAGAGAAATCCTTCGCCGGGACGATAGGGCTGCACCCATTCGCCATCAATCACAAACTGTGGGATGGCGCGCTTGCCGGTCTGCTTAACAACTTCCTCAGCGGCGGCGGGAGTCTTTTCAATGTCAATGTCAGTGAAAGGGATGTTGTGCTGCTGTAGAAAGCGCTTCGCGGTGCGGCAATCGGGGCACCAGTAGGCCGAATAAACGGTAAGCTGCATTGTTGTTTAAGTGTAACCGAGCCATGGCCAATTGCGGACTAACGCTAACCCCTAACATTGTCATTCCGAATCGCTTTAGCGGTGAGGAATCTGCT
>PNAR01000251.1 GCA_003169715.1 Acidobacteriaceae bacterium
GACATTTCCAGATCAATCTGGGTAAATTCGGGCTGGCGGTCAGCCCGCAGATCTTCATCCCGAAAGCACCGGACGATTTGAAAATACCGGTCGAATCCGGAGATCATCAAAATCTGTTTGAACAGTTGCGGCGATTGCGGCAGCGCGTAAAAGGACCCCGGCTGCACGCGGCTCGGAACGAGATAATCGCGGGCGCCTTCCGGCGTTGACCGCGTCATAAACGGCGTTTCGATTTCAAAAAATCCATGCGCCGAAAGATACTCACGAATCGCAATCGAAACCTTGTGCCGCAACTCGATATTCCGCTGCATCGCATCGCGGCGTAAATCAATGTAGCGATACTTCAGGCGCATCTCTTCGTTAGGCAGAACATTGTCACTCGGGAGAAAGGGCGGCTGCTTCGATTCGTTCAGGATTCGCAGTTCGCCGGCGACCAGCTCGACCTCCCCGGTAGGAATGTTCTTGTTCACCGTGTTCGTATCGCGCTGTTTGACAATGCCAATCGCTGCGACGACGTACTCATTTTTCAAGGTTTCGGCTTTCTTATGGACAGCCGCATTCAATTCCTTGTTGATAACAATCTGCGTGACCCCGCTGCGGTCGCGCAAATCAATAAACAACAGATTGCCAAGATCGCGGCGCCGGTTAACCCAACCCATGAGCACGGCTTTTTTGCCGGCATCGGAAGCGCGCAGTTCCCCGCACATATGGGTACGCTGTAATTCCCCTAAAAAATCGAGCAAGTTTTGGCCTTTAGAGTGGAAGATTCAAGCCGAATGAAAGATTATAACGGAGACCCTTAAACAACGCGGGTCTCGACGAACGGCTGGAGCCTATTCTGTTACGCCCAGCACGCCCGAACTTATTTTCTGGCTGCAACTTTCTGCTTACTTTTCTTTTTTTCTTTGTTCTGCGGCATCGCGTTTTTTGCTTTTCCCAGTCTCTCTAATACCGCCCCAACAATCAATGGTAAGCCCACAGTGGCGTCCAGAAAAACCTCTCCGAATTTTCCACCTTCAGCCGGAGGCACGAATTTACCCCATGAAATAGCTTCGCTATACGGACTCCCCGACAACCCTCCCCAATACGCCGGTTCAGGACAAATTCGCACGCCATAGTGGTATCGCTTCAACGGCAACTTTTCCCCGAGGCGGCGATGGCGCAATTCAAGAAATGGCCCGAACTGCTGAGACCAGTTTCGCGGAACTCCTCCGCCAATCGTAAAGATCCCTAATCGAGTCTGGCGCAGCAAGGTCGCGGCGAAATGTTCCAGATCTTCAAACGGATCGAATCGAAGTTTGTGGCGTCCGGTGGATTCGCGCAGGCGGTTATTCAGCGCCACGTCTAGACCAAGTTCGGAATCAGTGAACGCGGGCACGAAAACCGGCACCCCTTTTTCATATGCCGACCTGAGAATGCCGCGCTGATCCTTAGCGCGCTTCGCAAGATGCTCCCCGATGGCATGATTCAATTTGTAAGAGCACACCACTTCGTTGTGGTCCCAACTTTCCAATATCTCCGACATCACTTCTTCAACGTCATCGAGATTCTGCTCCGGCTCCAGCGTGTCGTAAACCCGGTTATAGCCTTGCTCGTAAAGCTCCGTGTCCGGCACCTCCGGGTTGTAGCGGAAATGCGAGCGCCCGGTCGCCTCGACAAGCCCATGAGCCATAAGCGCACCGGTTGAAACGACGGCATTCACTATGCCGCGGTCAATGAGTTCGGAGATGATCAGGCCTTGTTTCGCAACCGTCATTGCGCCTGCCAGGGTCATCACTACAAAGCAATCTTTGTCCCTTGCCATCGCTTCGAGAACGTCGGCAGCTTCGCCAATCTGCCGTCCCGTGAACGCGGTCTTGCCCATCGCACGCACCAGATCGTCAACCGAGCGAACCCGATTGAGATCCAAAGGCTCTAGAGGAATAAGTTTGTCTTCGATTGGGTTGTGAAGATGACGGTCAATGCCCGCGCCATCGCCGTTGCCATGCTGCAAGGAAACACCTCCAGACAGTTGAATTTTATACTCTACAGGAAGGTGTGAATCATTGCCTCTGCAATCCGCGCCGCAGACTGGCTGGAATGACAATAAGGGTACGGTCGAGCATCCATCTGAATGAAAATAATGCGGGGCGAGATGGAGGTAGTGACTGCAACTAACGAAAAGGTTTAATCACTGCGCGTCCTTTGGCCTCGGATCAAGGTTTCCAGGGGCTGGGTGGGTCGTCGTTTTGGAGGGCGAGCCAGACACCGACTCCGCCGATGGCGGCCAGAGCGCCGTCTCTCGCATAATTCGAACTTAAGATACCGCCCGTTCCGGCGGGTGTCGCTCCCCCATCTCGGTTGCGATGTTTGTCGCTCTTGCAACCCGCGGATTCGTCGCGCGAAGTTTGTTCTCCCTCCCGCAAGTCGCTGCTTGCGAGTGAAGCGGACATTTCCTTCGAAGATCCCGAATCGGCTACCGTTTCCAGCCGCACAGAATTTTTCTTTGCCGCGACTTGCACCGTTCCATTTACGTCGGTCACTTCAAATTGCGTCCACGCGCTCGATGCCGGCACGATCAGCATGCAACCCGCGCGAACGCTGATGCCATGAGACGTGGCCACGCTGACGCTGCCATGTTCCACCGAGAGGCTTTGCCCCTGAAATTCCACCAGCGACGTGGGAAGAATGATCACACTGGTTCCCAATGAGTTCAGATTCGCGACCGAGTCAGCCCTGGTTTCCAGCAGGTCGCCGGAGAATATCGCGGAAGCATTGGCGATCTCCGCGCCGTTGCGCAGCACGCCATTGCCATAAAACATCGCCCCCGGATCCGCCGCAAACATCCACGTCGAAGTGGCCGCAATGAACATCGAGAAAATTATGTTGCGCAACATATGGCAATCGTAGTCCC
>PNAR01000183.1 GCA_003169715.1 Acidobacteriaceae bacterium
ATTCGCGGGGTCAAGGGCGGCAGGTATACGCAACTAACGCCTACGGGAAGCTCTGTAAATTGCCAGCGCACGCCAATTTTCCTTGCAGTGTGTTGTTCCCTCTATCGCTGTTCAACAGTATTGTTTTTATATTCCCATTGTCCAATGTAATTGTGTAATCAAACATACAGGACGATCCGCACGATTTTGTTGTGGCTCCAAGCGAATACGAATCCACGAAATCTTCTTCCGGGTTGGATGCGGCTAATTCAGTGGCGAAACCACCAGAGTAAATAGAATAAATTTGTCCGCCTTTGGTGATTGAATGGGGATCGGGGATCGTGTTGTCCGAGTGTTTATTGAAGGAATACCCATAAGTAGTCCAACGGGGCTGGCTAGTGGATATGTCATCCGCCCACGATCCCTTAATATTATCTTTACAGGGCCTACTGGTCGTCGCTGCTTGATGCCATAGAATGTGGCCATACTCGTGGCTTAGCGTATAAAGTAATCCATAAACCTCGGGAACAACATTGGTGGGTAGCCCTGATTCAGAGAAGTTGAGAAGTGTATTGTCGATGCTGAGTTGTTGAGAATTCGCAATTTGTTTTTTAGAAAATGTCATATTTAGATCACTATCATTTATTCCTATGTAGGTATTACCAGAGGATGGATCGGTAGACGGGGGATGATACGTGGGATCTTGATATAATCCCCAACTAGGCAATGTAGAACTTTGAAAGATAAAAATATTCTCTACGGAGCAAAGCGCTTTGGTTAACTGACCATTCGTTTGGTTTAGGATCGTTGTTATTATAAAATTGCGATCTGCGCCGGTTGACTGATCCGGACTTTGACACGTGGGTGTTTGATGATTTGGATCAGAGGGGTCAAAACTAGGATCTATAGAACAAACTCTTAAGGCAATATCTGAACAATCATGAGCGGTGCGCGGCTTCGGCTTAGCAGTGTCAGCCGCAACTGGTGCTCCCAACAGAAGCCAAGTCAATAATATTACGAGAGACGTTATTCGCATCGGATTTCTCCAAACCGGGCGATCGTCCCTGCATCATCAATATGAGATGCTTGAGATTTATAAGCCGCTGTGGATCAATGATCCCGCATTAGGACAGCTGAAGCAAGGCTAAATCACGCAGCGCGTGTGCACCTGTTGGTCGATCCGCGTAACCCAGGCGATGATCCTGACTCCATCTGGCGGTGGTTGCAGCAAGCTTCACGTGAAATGCTCCACGCTGCCGGGAAGGTCCGTCCGCACCATCTCCGCCGCCGGCAACAATGGCAGCACGCCGAGGATAATCATGGAGCACCACGTCAGGACGCGACAAAGCTGCCTGATGAGGCCCATGCGCATTGGAATTCCCCCGCTCGACCCGTTTGTCGGATTCTACCGGAATTCACCCGCTGGACAGTTCGGCGATCGTCCACTCCTATGCGATTTTGCCGATGGGACAGATCGGTGTCGCCGACCCTGAAGGCGGTGATTGGGGGTGATCGGGTCGTGGTTGCACCAGGATTTCTCGCTAATCCCGAAGTTCGCCAATGGCTGAACGGGGTCGAGCTGGCCTGGACGATGCTCGAATTCGGCAGCTACAACGCGCTGCACGAGGAACCCTCGGCTGACAATCCGGCGATCCGGCTCGAACCCAACCTCACCGAGACCGACCTCTCGGGATCAGCGGTCACCCGCACTGCCCTGCTCTTGCTTCGACGTGCGGCCGATGCGGGCGGGCTGAAGCTGACCCAGACGGGGAATCTGTCGCGCGCCGTGGTAGCCGAGATGGTCGTCTCTGAAGATCGATGGGGCCAGCCGTGCCGCGACGGCCGAACTTACAGCGACGCTGACGAGCCTGGGCGAGCGACCGGCTTTCCCGCCGGATCGCTTATGATCCGGCTCGATTTTGACTCTGGTCTCCGTGACGTTTTTCTGTGCTCTCCCAAATCCAGCAACCATCGATCTTTCGGTTCCGTTCTGATTCGCGTTAGGCCAAGAATCTTCCGGGCTTCATCCAATTTGATAGGATTACCCCTCACCTTTTGCCGTTGCATGTACCTGTACGGATATTTGCGATGGCGCTTGGTGCCATTTTCGTCAACAACATGCATTTCGGCATTGGTTTTCCCGAGATACTCAAAGTTCGCAGCCTTGTAGATGCCGCCGCTGTTGTAAGAAACATCTTTCTGACTTGCAAACCGATTATGTTCTGGATCACTAAAACTGACGATGAACCTAATACCGTAGTCTCGCTTCAGAGTTTTATGGCAGAGGCTCAAAAACTTTGTTAAAGGAAGGCCAGGGTTTATCGGTTCCATGCGACACAACCGCTTCAACTCAAACAGATTTGATTGATTGACATTCTTTCCCGTCAACCTCGTTAAGTATTTTGCCAAGTTCGGATTTACCCCGATCCCGAAATCTCCCACCGCGTAGAGGATTGCCGTGCCGGTGAAGTCTGTTGTGTACCACCCGAAAAAAATATTTTTGCCGGTTGGGACACTCTGGGAATAGTGCCATTTCTCTATGAATGGCTTCGCTATCGTCAATGGTATTTCTTTAAGGTAATGAAGCGGTTCGGTCGAGCCGACTGCGTTGTAGTTGGCTGTGTACCTACTTGCTGCCTCAATGCGGTTGTCGTT
>PNAR01000394.1 GCA_003169715.1 Acidobacteriaceae bacterium
AGATCCTTCACGCGGCCTCCGCGAATCAGCACGATGGAGTGTTCCTGCAAGTTATGGCCGACGCCGGGAATGTATGTGGTGACCTCTATCCCATTGGTTAAACGGACACGGGCAACTTTGCGCAGAGCCGAGTTCGGCTTCTTTGGCGTCTGCGTGTAGACACGGGTGCAGACACCGCGTTTTTGCGGACATCCCTGCAAGGCCGGACTGGCCGTCTTGTAACGGGGACGCTTGCGTCCGTCGCGCACGAGCTGATTGAAAGTTGGCACTCTTTAGTAACTCCTTATTACTAGCCACAACGCTTTGCGCATCCACATAAAAAATCCATTGTGGATGCATAACTTCTTTTTCCCGATCAAGGGGCTGGATGGCGTCGGCCAACCATACTTTCCCACCGGATTGCTGGCAGGAAGTCTAAGGATTTTCCCGTTAACTGACGCTAACGACGGTGACGCCAAGCCTCATTTCCCTAAGTGAAACTTAAGGCCGGGAAACAATGGACGCGCTCCGTTTCGTTAACACCGTTCTGCATAGCCTTCCAACTGCGGAAGATATTCGCAGAACGTTTTCAGCGAGGGCGTCGGCGAAACTGAATCGCAGACGTTGATATTATGCAAAGCTTGACTATATCTTAACAGATTGCTGCAAGTCACACGTGTCGCGTGAACACGCTTGACCTAAAAATGACTGATGGAACTTTACAAATATAACAATGGAATGACGCGTCGTCAACAAGAGCTGTTTTAAATGGCGATCCGACACGTTTTCAGGGAGGGATTGACCGCCCGGATACGAGTCGAGTCGAATTGAAATCCTTCGACTGATCGAACTTCCGCGAGCGGGCAGGAACGCCCAGCAGGAGTGGCGGTGGTGCCGAGAGAGGCCTCTACATAGTTATTCTTGTTATTTTCCAGGCGACGGAGATTACGCGATGGTTACTATCGTTGATTGCCCACGAATTGGAGGACGCATATAATTTGATCACTTTCGCCCGACACTAGAGGTTGATTCCCCCATGCATAAGGCAGCCGGTGCCGAGCTTAGCCGTCAGTCGCAAGAGTTGACGATTTTCCACGACGTGGCCAAAGCCCTGACCTCGTCGCTTGACCTGGATTCAATCCTGCAAACCATTATGGACAAGATGGCGGAATATTTCCGTCCAGAGACCTGGTCTCTGCTCATGCTCGATCATGAGAAGAACGAGTTGTATTTTGCTATTGCGGTGGGCGCCGCTTCGGAATCCTTAGCGAATGTGCGGCTCAAAGTTGGCGAAGGAATTGCCGGATATGTGGCCAAGCATGGAGAGAGGTTGATTGTGCCGGACGTTGACGCGGACCCAAGGTTTGCAAAGCGGATTGATGAAATGACGAAGCTGGAGACGCATTCTGTCATCTGCGTTCCTGTGCGCTCGAAGTTGCGGGTGCTGGGAGTGATTCAGCTGGTGAACGTGAATATGCGCAACTTTGGCGATCAGGAATTATTTTTCCTACAGGCACTTTGCGATTATGCGGCGATTGCGATCGAGAATGCGCGCTCGGTCGAGAAAATTCAGGAGTTGACGATCACCGACGATTGCACCGGGCTATACAACGCACGGCATCTTTATAAGACTTTGGAGACAGAGGTTTACCGGTCGTCGCGATTTGGGTATGAATTTGCCGTGGTGTTTATTGATCTCGATCATTTTAAGCAAGTCAACGACACGCATGGGCATTTGGTAGGAAGCAAGCTGCTGGCCGAGATTGGTTATCTCGTCAAGGCGCAGTTGCGTTTGATCGATTACGCATTCCGGTATGGCGGCGATGAGTTTGTGGTGCTGCTGCCGCAGACAGGAAAAGATTCAGCCTTGGTCGTTGCGCGGCGGTTGCGCGACAGTTTGCGCACCAGCATGTTCTGCAAAGAAGAAGGGTTGAACCTAAACGTTCGGGCTTCGATGGGCGTGGCGACGTATCCGCATGACGCGAAGTCTCCGCACGACATCATCCGCCAGGCGGATGAGATGATGTACCTGGTGAAGAACACGACCCGCGATAATATTGGAATTGCGCAGCGCGGGGTGATGAAGTAAGGGAGTTGTCAAACTCACCGAGCTCCGTTCTTTTCATTCAGACGGTACCTGGCTTCAAGTGCACACTCGGCTAATCTTCCTAGGGCTACAGCCTGGTCAGTGGGAGGTCTTTCCTTGAACGAGTCCAAGTATGAGTCTATGGCTTCAAAGTAGGGTTCGACTTCAGCAATCAGTGCTCGAAGGATCGATTCCGCAGCCGTGTCCAGTAGGTCGCTGCGATCCGAATCGTCACCTAATCCCCATCTCTCAATCAGTGGAATGAGCGGATGAAACTGAGCCGGCAGCAACTTGAAGTTCGGCTTGTCTTCGGGAATCTCTACTACCCCAGCTAGATCCACAATCCGATCAACAACCCGGCGGACCCGGTCAGACGTGGTCTGCTTAAGATGAAAGTAAAAACCTATCTCTCCCTTCGTAAAGTAAAGGCTCTCTCCTTCGCGCAAATCGCTCTCCTCGACGGCGGATGCCAACTCCGGACGGCCGAGTACACACTCTTGATCCGATGACAGTTTGCCAGACTCAGTAAAAATCGGGTACTGCTTACTGCCGACCGTTAAATTTGTCGCATATTCTGATTGGAATCCGGCCTTTTGTTTAGCATTAATGGAAAATGGTCTACTTGCGAATACGCCTTTGACGTTCCCGTTTGCGTAATCGCTGTTCTCAAGCACTCTGACTTTTCGTCCCCTATAGGTACTCTGCAATTGTTGAGAAAAGGGCTCCCCTGACACTGGGATCAACTCCCAGGGCCTATCCGGCATGGAGCGGGTGACGCAAACATTTGCGTCGTAGATCTCGCACTTTGATAACTTCCCGTTTAGTCGCTTCGACAGTTCTTGCAGCAAGCTTCTTGACATAGGAGTCAAAATCTCAAAGACTGGCGATCCTGACGGTGCCGCTAGATTTTTTGGATTCTTTGCACGTCGTGGACGCCGGGAATTTTTCTTACGCCGTTGATGATGTTTTCGAGATGCTTGAGGTCGGCGATATCAAGAACTACATCCACGTTGGCTTGGCCGTTTGAGGTGCGGGCTTCGATGTTGCGGATGTTGGTTTTGGTGTCGCTGATGACGGCGGTGATTTGCTTTAACATTCCGAAGCGGTCGTCGCAGAAGACGGTGATTTTAACCTGGTAAGAGATGGGAGTCTCGTCATCGTTTGCCCACTCGACATCAATCTTGCGCTCGGGTTCGTACATTAAGTTCATGACGTTCGAACAATTCACCGAATGCACCGCGACGCCTTTGCCGCGGGTCACGTAGCCTACCAACGATTCGCCGCGGATCGGGTTGCAACAGCGCGCGCGGTAAACCAGCAGATCGCCGTGGCCCTTTACGCGAATGGCATTATTGTTGTCACCGCCGAAAACACGCCGGACGGCGCTGGCGAAGGCCCCGGGCTTGCCTTCGTCTGGTGGGGCTTGCGGTTCGGCTGCGGCTGGACTCAATCGCGCGATTACCTGACGCGCGGAATACTTGCCGTATCCGATGCCGGCCATCAGATCGTCAATTTGTCCCAAGCCATAGTCGGAGGCGATTTTCCGCAGGACTTCGTCTTTAATCTCCTTAAGGGCTACGTGATATTTGCGGGCTTCTTTTTCGATCAGCTTGCGTCCGATTTC
>PNAR01000092.1 GCA_003169715.1 Acidobacteriaceae bacterium
TACTTACACCGTTTGCGCAGCCGGGGGCCGTCAGCTGTAGCCAGCTCGGGACCGCGAAGGCCCCTAGCTCTTGGGAGACACTAGGCACAACTGGCACCAGCGCAGAGTGCCCCAGTCGTGGGCGGTAAGGAGTACCACGCGTCGGCTTACGACGTTGCGCTTCGTCACGGCACCTGCCCGCGCCCGTCGACTAGCGCACAGCAGCCGAGGCGCTCGCCAGCCCGCGCCGTAAGAGTGCCGCTCCTTGATTTCTCCCAGGCTCGTCGGATAGTATGTACATACCATGCCACGTCAGCGCTCAGCCGAACCGCGATACCGTCGTCGCGTCGTGCTGGAGATGACTCCGGAGGAATCCGTACTACTCGACCGTCTCGCCGACAAACGCGGCACGATCCGTGGCGCCGTCCTCGCCGGCCTGCACACTCTTGAGGCCGACCGCAGCGCCGAGCTGGAGGCGCGTGTTGGCGAGCTGACGAAGCAGCTAGCAAAGGCTGACGAACGCAGCCAGACCGACCGACGGCGCACGGCCGAGGAGCGGTCCACCCTCGACGCGCAGCTCGCGGAGGCGACGCGGGCAGTCAAGGCAGCGCAGGCTGAGGCCAAGGATCTTCGGGCGGACCTACGCGACACCCGCGCGAAGCTCAAGCGCGAGCACGCAGCTCGAGTGACGGCCGAGGACGCTACACGCGCCGCGCAGGCGCTCTTCGTGCGCCATGCCTTCTGCGCCGCCTGCGACAAGCTCGTGCCCGAGAGCGAATGGGCCGAGCAGCCATGGCACAGCGGCTTTGCGACGTTCCACAAGCGTCATGGCTTTCATGAGAAAAGAGCCTTTCTCGCGGACCCGGCAAGCCTGCTCTTCTGGCGCCCACGGTCGTCGGCGCAATGAGTATCGATTGGCCGACGCGGGCTGAGGACGTGCCGGCCCTAGTCGCTCTCGTTGCCATCTTCGTCGTCGTGTTGGTGAGGCTCCTGCTCGGCGGCGATAAGCGGCGCGAAAGCGCCATCCGGCTGGCCAGTCCTGCCTTCGTGGCCCTCGACGACGAAAGCGCCGATCACGTGGCGGCTGAACTCGGCGCAGCGTTTCGTGACTACATCGCTGGGCAGCGCCGGGGCGGAGGCGATAGGTGATTGGCCAACCGCGCCGCGTGGCGCTGTACACGCGCATCTCGACTGACGAGGCGCACCAGCCGTACTCACTGGAGGCGCAGCGCGAGCGTCTAACCGCGTTCGCCGCATCGCAGCCCGACTGGCGCATCGTCGCCCGCTATTCCGACACCGCTTCGGGCAAGAGCCTGGAGCGACGGTGGCTGCGCGCGGCACGCGAAGCCGCCACAGCTGGCGCGTATGACGTGCTTCTCGTTTACCGGGTCGACCGTCTGAGCCGCAACCTCGGGCAACTAGCCGCGCTAGTCGAGGAGCTTCAGGGCTACGGAGTCGCGTTCCGCTCGGGCTCTTGCGCAATTGTTTGAAGGTCCGAGTGCCTACGTCATCGGGTTGATATGCTCGGCGCGTTCGCCGAGTTCGAGACCAACCTGCGGCGCGAGCGCCAGCTCGAGGGCATCGCCACAGCTGATCTTTCCTTTTTGCCTTTCATATTCCCCCCCAGGAGACTTGCGCATCCGCGGCCCAAACGCCGCGCCAAGCGCAAGAAAATTATTGATGGAAGGTATCGACGCGCGGCTGCCTGCGGCTGGCCTTCCACGGAACAGGGGGTTCGCATACAAGCTAATGGTCAAGTGCAGAAGTGTAAATGGCACCTCCGTGCCAGCCTCCCGGACTGCCTGGCGCGGGCGTCCTCGCCCGCGAACTTGGCTAAAAGACGACTTTGGACTTCGAAATCACGCCCGAAAAAGTAAAGGCCCTCTTAGACGAGCAGGCTCCATTCACCCTACTCGACGTCCGCGAACCCTGGGAGTTTGAACTCTCCCAAATCGCGAACTCAAAGCTCATATCCATGGGAGACATCCCCACCTGCGCCCATCAGGAACTCGATCCAGACGAGCACATCATCGTCGTCTGCCATCACGGAGTGCGCTCCATGAGCGTCACGAATTGGCTGCGCCAACAGGGATTCGACAAGGCGCAGTCGCTACGCGGCGGAATTGACGCCTGGTCGAAACATATAGACTCGAAACTTCCCACTTACTAGATTCCCTTTAACAACCTACGGAATCGGTGCAATCGTGAACTCCATTCCAGAACGCCCTAGAGAACGCTCTCGATATCGCCTCCGCCGCACCCGCTCGGTTGAGGCGCGAGTTATACTGAATCTTCATGGAAGCCTCTTCCCAGAAAACGTTTTACCTTGAAACTTTCGGCTGCCAGATGAATGCGCACGACTCGGAAAAAGTCGTCGGCACTCTGCTTTCGCAGGGATATTGTCAAGTTCCGACCGTCGAAGAGGCTGGGCTCGTTCTCTACAACACTTGCTCTATCCGCGACAAGGCTGAACAGAAAGTCTTTAATCGCCTGAACGATTACAAGAAATTCCAAAAGCAAGGCAAAAAGTTTGGCGTGTTGGGATGCGTGGCCCAACAGGAAGGCGCGAAGATTTTCGAACGTGCACCGTACGTTTCATTGGTATGCGGCTCCGCGTCGTATAGAAATTTGCCGCAGATGCTTGTGCAACTTGAGGCAGGGAAGCCGCGGGTCACTGGACTCGATGACCGCGAAACCGACGAGTGTTTCGAAACCGAATTTACCGCGCGTACGAATCCCCATCGGGGATACATCACAATTATCGAGGGCTGCGACAAGTTCTGCGCTTACTGCGTCGTTCCATTTACTCGTGGCAAAGAGCGCAGCCGGGCATCCGACTCAGTGCTTGCCGAGGCCCGAAAGATGGCCGACGTCGGATACACCGAAATTCAGTTGCTTGGGCAGAACGTGAATTCTTACAAAGATCCGGCGGCCAGGAAGACGTTTGCGGAATTGCTGGCCGCAGCCGGCGAAATTGCAGGAATCAGGCGGGTGCGCTTTACAACGTCGCACCCCAGGGATTTCGGCCGGGATATTATCGAGGCGATTGATGCGGTTCCGGCTTTGTGTAACCACGTGCATCTCCCGATTCAAAGCGGATCCACTCGCATTTTGGACGCGATGCAACGCCTCTATACCCGTGATCAATATATGGAACGGGTCGCATGGATGAGAGCGGCTAAGCGGGACATAAGCCTTACCAGCGACATTATTGTCGGATTTCCGGGCGAGACCGAAGAAGATTTCGAGCAAACCCTTTCTTTGCTCGATGACGTCCAATATGACAGTATTTTCGGATTTAAATATTCACCGCGGCCCAACACTCCGTCGCTAAAACTACAAGATGCCGTTCCTGATGAAGAAAAGGCCCGACGCCTGGCTGTATTGCTGGACAAACAGCGGGAAATTCAGAGGCATAATTATCAGAAGCATCTGGGCGAAACTATTGAAGTGTTAGTCGAAGGGAAGAACGAGGCTCGCAAGCAGTGGATAGGCCGCACGTCGCAGAATAAGACTTTGAATTTCAGCGCTCGTGGCGATGCGAATCCAGCTTTAGGGAGTTATGTTTCAGTGCTCGCGACCGCAACTTTTCCCAACAGTTTACTAGGCGAAATGGTGGTATAGCTTAAGACTTCATCGGGGGGCGGGATGGAAGTAGAAATGAAAATTCGGGGCCTGATGATGGATCCTGTTACCAATATGCCCATTGTCATTCTCAAAGACGCGGGTAGCGACGCCGTGCTTCCTATATGGGTCGGCATCTACGAGGCGAATGCCATCGCGCTGGAGATTGAGAAGGTGGCGACGCCGCGTCCCATGACCCACGACCTGATCAAGAATGTGTTGGTCGGGTTGGCAGCGAATGTGCACAAGGTCGTCGTGACGGAACTTCGCGAGGATACTTTTTACGCCGTGATTTGGATGGAGCGCGAAGGCCGGACCATTAGCATTGATTCGCGCCCCTCCGACGCGCTGGCACTCGCGCTGAGAGTGGATTGCCCAATCTTTGTCGAGGACGGCGTGCTGAAGAATTCAAAGCTGGCGGCCAACGTCTCCGACAGGGTAACCAGCGAGGAGTTGCGGAAGTGGCTCGAAGGCTTGAACGACGAAGACTTGGGCCGCTACAAGATGTGAGCTGTGCGGCCGCGAGGGCGTACATTCGTCCTACTTTACATAATACTTGTTATCGGACATTGCATATTTTACTTTAACTGTTCAATCTACGTTTAGTTGGAAACCATGAGTGACTCCTCTACTATGCGTCCTTCCATTCCTGTATTTGTGGCGTTCCTTTTGATCCTTGCTCCTCTCGGCTCGCTCGTCGCTATCGGGCAGACTCCTGCCCCTCAAGCCATTACGCGGCCACCCATCGTCGGCGTGGCTCACATCGGCCTCCGGACCGATGACATGGTCGCAGCCCGAAAGTTCTATACCGGTTTGCTGGGCTTTCAGGAACCGTTTAGCCTGAATAAGCCTGACGGTAATTTGATGCTGACCTACTTCAAGATCAATGATCACCAATACATCGAAGTTTTTCCTGAACTAAAGGATCCAAATCAAGACCGGCTGTCACACATTTCTTTTGAAACTACGGATGCCGAGGAACTCCGGGCTTACCTTGCCAGCAAGGGGGTAAAAGTCCCAGCCAAGCTGCCTTCCCGCTTGGACGGAAACCTCGGCTTCGATGTCACCGATCCCGAGGGCCACGACGTGGAGTTCATGCAATACATCCCGGGATCGCTGCACGAGAAGCAATTCGGAAAATATCTGCCCGATAGTCGTATCTCGCAACACATGATCCATGTCGGCTTTACGGTGCAGGATCGCGAGGCGGAAGATCATTTTTACCGCGATATCCTCGGCTTCAAACAGTTCTGGCACGGTGGCATGACCGACAACAAAACCGATTGGGTGGATATGCGCGTGCCCGAAGGGACGGACTGGCTGGAGTACATGCTGAACGTGCACGATCCGACTCCGCGGACACTTGGCGTGATGCACCATATGGCGCTCGGGACGCCCAACGTAGATACAAGTTATAAGGAATTGCTTAAGCGCGGGTTGAAGGGTTCAGAGCCGCCAAAGATCGGGCGGGACGGCAAATGGCAGTTAAATCTGTATGACCCGAACCTCACCCGAGTGGAATTGATGGAACCGAAGCCGGTACAGAAACCGTGTTGCTCACCCATGGAGCAATAGCGTCGGAGAGTCTGTAATTTTCTTGAAGCGCAAGGGATCGCCCTGCGTCTCCGCCCGTCCCTCCATCGAGACATCTCTCCCCGAACTCCTAAGCTCTGGCAACCTCGTTTATCGCAAAAACGATTTTCGCGTGGAATAGGGTTCCTGCAATTCGCGTCGCGACGGCGATCAGTTCCCTTTGCCCATAAAACACTTTCACGAGCGGCGCCTTCGAAAGCTCGGGCAGATTGACGGCCCGTCCACTCCGGATTTTTGCTGCCATCTCGTCGTTGGCGGTTACCGACGGAAGTTGCGGCAGCAATTCTCGCGGATGAACAAACATTTCTTCCAGTTGATCGTGCTCGGCTGCGAGCTGTAATTCCTCCAGCGTGTGGGCTTCCGCCAGGTCAAACTCTGCCACCGAAGTCCGGCACAGAGACTGCAGGTGCGCACCGCAGCCCATCCTCTGGCCCATGTCATGAGCTATGGAACGCATGTAGGTTCCCGACGCTACGTGCGCCCGAAATGTGGCCCGGTCGCTATCAGCAGATAATATTTCGAATTCCTTGATTTCCACCTGAACCGGCTTCAGACGCACTTCCTGCTTCTTGCGTGCGAGCTTGTATGCGGGGACGCCGAGAATCTTCTTGGCAGAAAACGGAGGAGGCACCTGCTCAATGACGCCTTGGAAGTTTCGCGCCAGTTCCCGCAACTCCGGTAATGAAAGAGTCACGCTTTTGGTTTGCCCGGCTGCCTCGCCGTCGCCATCGTAGGTGTCAGTCGCGAAGCCAAAGCGTATTGTGCCTTCGTAGGTCTTCTCCGACGCCGTATAGAACTGCGCCAGGCGCGTCATATTGCCCACGACGAGAGGCAGCACGCCAGTTGCCAGCGGATCAAGGGTACCCAAATGTCCAACCGAGCGTTCCTGCAAGATACGGCGCACCCGGTTCACAACATCATGGGAAGTGAAACCAGCGGGCTTATTGATGATGAGAACGCCATTGAGCATTGGCAAATTGAGTAATCGGGTAATTTGGTAATTTAAAGGCCAGAGTATGCTACCTGTTCGGGTCCAGATCTGCCGCAAGATTCAAGCGCCAAATCACCCGATTTACTGAATTTCCAATCACCCATGATTCCCCTCCGCGATGATCAGCCTCGGTTTACCACTCCTTACATGAATTATTTTCTGGTCGCGTTGAATACAATTGTTTTCCTCTTCGAATTATCAATAGGCGCTCAGAGTCATCGCGCGCTGGACGGCCTGATTTATGAATTCGGAATCGTACCGGCGCACTTCGCCTCTGGATTGGCAGGTCCCCAGCATTTCCAACTTACTGGAGCACTTCTGTCCATTTTGACTTCCATGTTCCTGCATGGATCGTGGCTGCACATCATTGGAAACATGTGGGTGCTTTGGATCTTCGGAGACAACATCGAAGATTATCTCGGGCGCTTCACATACTTACTGTTTTATCTTATCTGTGGTTTCACCGCGGCAATTACTCATATAGCCATGAATCCTGCTTCCGACGTTCCGACCGTGGGAGCAAGCGGCGCAATCGCCGGAGTCATGGGCGCATATTTTCTTTTGTATCCCAAGGCGCGCGTTCTGACACTCGTTCCTTTGATTGTGTTCTTTACTTTCTGGTGGCTGCCGGCATGGATTGTGCTTGGATACTGGTTTCTCTTGCAATTCCTGAGCGGGACGGCAACTTCAATTGCCTACTCCAGTCCAAGCGGAGGCACAGTGGCATTCTGGGCGCACGTCGGCGGATTCGTTTCGGGACTGATCTTGATCAAAGTGATGCCGCGACATTCTCCACGAGGGAGATACAGCACCTGGTAGCCAGCTGCCGCGTCTCGACGCAGGTGGGACAGGCGGCCGCCCTATGCCAGCGCGGTTGGCTACAAGATTTGCCAACGACCAAAGACCAAAGACCAACGACGAATTAACTACTGTCCCTATCGCTATAATGTCGAAGTGAACTCTACGTTCGTTCGACAAATCGCCTCCGCCGACTTCCCTACTCGCTGGGGCAAATTTCGTATCCATGGCTTTCAAGGAGAATTCGGTGTTGCGCTTCGCAAAGAGGAAGCGGTCGCTCTGGTTATGGGGGATGTTAAGTCATCGCCGCCGCTGGTGCGGATTCATTCCCAATGCCTGACCGGAGACGTTTTCGCATCGCTGCGATGTGATTGTCGTCAGCAACTTGAGATGGCGCTCTCGATGATCGCAGACGAAGGCGCTGGCATTTTGATCTACGAGCAGCAGGAGGGACGCGGAATTGGCTTAATGGCCAAGCTGCAAGCCTACGA
>PNAR01000190.1 GCA_003169715.1 Acidobacteriaceae bacterium
CGCGGTGGTTTAGGCGGAGCCTATCAGTTGCCGACCCTTTCGTCCGAGTAGAGGAAAGCACGACGGGCGGTAGGTGCATCTCTCGATGTGTGGAAAAAATTGAACGGACAATGGAAAGTAATCTCGGGGACGAACATTTCCACGAAGCCGTTGCCTGCGGAAATGTACCAAACGCCACCGCCGCCTGGAGCGCCTCCGGCTTCATGAGACGTAAGGCAGGATGGCAAATGGAACAAAACAACCGTTAATCTAAAATGAAAATGCCCCACTGTCTTTACTTACTTGTCCACACGGCGGCCTGAGAGCCGCGAGGAGCAATCGCGTCACGACATTTCTGAACTTTTGAACGGGTGAGGCGCGTGAGGCGTGCCAGGAACTTTAGTGAGGCTCGCTCAGTACCCACCTTGAAAAGAAGCTTTATGTCAGATGGTGTTGCAATAACCTGTTGAGACCACCCCGTTAATCAGGTCTTGAGCCCACCAGCGTCACAGTCGGAACTGGCGGCTTCTTCGGTATCGGCGGCAGTTCCCTCTGTCTTGTTTGCTTCGCTTTGGACGACTCGAATAGTTCGTGTTGCTGTCGGTGGAAGGAAGCTGAAAACGAGATGGACGGCCCGAAATGTAGCGCGCCGTTCCCCTTTGAGTTGAGACATATCATCATCTTCAGATGTCCGGCCTGTGATGCATTATTTGAGGATGGGAATTTTGCGTGTCATGGAAAGAGGGACAGGCCAGACAAACATATTCAACGGAAGTAGCAATGGAGCGCCACTGTTCTCCGACCCTTGCACGCATTGACAATGGCGGTCACATTTTGACTGGTACACGAAGAGGCCGCACAGTGCGCTCGGCTACAGGTCGCCTGCCCCGGCGGCCTGTGGCCCCTGGGGAGCAAATCCATCTTCACAGCCCATGGCTGTGATATGCGCGGCCCCGGTTTTTTTAGTCCACATTGAAGGTTAGTTTCCGGCAAAATCTAGACCCCAGGAAGGGAGATTTGCCGTGAAGCAAAAGCGATTCAACGTTGAACAGATCGTGGCGGTGCTGAAGCAGGCCGAGGCCGGAGTGCCACTGGTGGAGCTGCTCCGACGGGTTGGCGTTTCCCAACAGACGTTTTATCGATGGAAGAAGCAGTATGTAGGACTGGAAGTCGACCAGGTTCGACAGCTGAAGCAACTCCAGGAAGAGAATACTCGTCTGAAGCAGCTGGTCGCCGATCTGACGCTCGACAAAGCCATGCTGCAGGATGTTCTATCAAAAAAATTCTAGCGCCCTCGCAGCGCGGGCAGGTGGTCGAGTACCTGCACGAGAGCTACCGGGTAAGCGAGCGGCGCGCATGCAGGGTTGCCCGGATGAATCGAGCTACGTTCCGATATCGCAGTTATCGGGACCCTCGGACGGAGCTGCGCATGCGCATTCGTGAAATCGCACAAGCCAGGGTACGGTACGGGTATCGCAAGATTCGCGTGCTGCTGAACCGCGAGGGCTGGAAGGTGGGGAAATACCTGGTAGAACGGCTCTATCGGGAAGAGGGATTAACGCTGCACCAGCGGCGGAAAAGACGGCGTCGAGTGGCCGAGCATCGGCGGGAGCGCTTTCATCCGACCGGGCCGAATCAAGTGTGGTCGATGGACTTTGTGGCGGATCAATTAGCGGACGGTAGAAGATTTCGATCATTGACGGTCGTGGATATCTATACGCGGGAGTGCTTGATGATCGAGTCAGAACAGAGGTTGAAGGGTGCAGACGTGGTGAGGGCGTTGAACCGGATCAAAGTCTCACGTGGAGTTCCGAAGATGGTGCACTGTGACAACGGAAGCGAATTTTCCAGTCAAGCAATGGATCTGTGGGCTTATCAGAATAAAGTGCGGATTGCATTTTCCCGACCGGGGAAACCGACGGACAATGCTTTTGTAGAATCATTCAACGGAACGTTTCGGGCAGAATGCCTGAATGCGCATTGGTTCACGTCATTGACGGAGGCCCAGCAGGTCGTGGAGACTTGGCGTGTGGAATACAATGAGAGTCGTCCTCACCGCTCTCTCGGGGAGAAGACGCCCAACGAATTCGCCAAGGAAATCGCGGCTAGCCGCGATTTCCTTGGGGGACAAACAGCCGAAAACTCACCCTAGACTTGGTATGAAAAAGCCGGTCCGATCAGATATAAAAACTCTCTCACTTCTCCTGGACTAAAACCTCGGCCCGGTCAATGCAGGAAAACGGGTGTATACTCCGCCCGCCCTCGCAGAAAACAAGGATGTACTTATTTATAAGTAAATGAACGCCACCACTCCGCCGGATGGTCACAGGCCGGACCCCCCTCCGAACGAGACGCGCCTTGAATCGTGGGGTGAAATTGCGTCTTACCTTCGCAGTGACGTACGGACGGTTCAACGCTGGGAAAGAACATCAGAGCTGCCTGTAAGGCGCTCACACGTTGGAAAAATTAGTTCGGTCTATGCCTATCGCTCCGAATTGGATAAATGGCATCTCGAACGCCAGCCTGCAGTCGAACACACCGAGAATCCGAAAAACCCGGATGCACTGACCAACCAAGCGCAAACGGACTCGAGACAGGATTTCGATAAGGGGAAAAAGTTTGCCCAATTCTGGCAACTAGCGATGATGGCAGCCGCAGTTCTGGCCATCGCTGCGGGCGTTCATTATTACCCGATTATCATCGGCCATTTCTGGCCGACTAAACCTACCGCGGGTAAGATTCGCCTTTTTGTCCGGCCCTTTGCAAATCACAGCGGAGATCCCGAGCAAGGCCAGTTCATTCGGGGACTCACAGACGAGATCATCGCTCAACTTGGGCGTTTAGATCCGGCTCACCTTGGCGTAATTGCTGCGACGTCTTCGGAACTATTGGCCGCTAAATCTATCGACGAATTGGGCGGTTTGCTGCACGTCCAATACATTCTGGAAGGCAGCGTTCGCCGCAGCGGTACCCAGGTGCGCATTAATAGCGAACTGATCCAGGTTAGCGATCAAACTCACATTTGGGCGGATTCCTACACGGGTGAAATGAGCGATATCTCCGGCGTTCAAGAGAAAGTTGCTGTGGCTGTCGCTAAACAGATTCACGTGGCACTCCCTTTGTCTTTGAACACGCCGATCAAAGTCGATCCCGCGGCTTACGATGCATACTTAAAAGGACGATCCTTCTGGGCTAGCCGGGATCTTGCCAAAAGTATCGACGCGTACGAGCAGGCCATCCGAGACGATCCGAACTACGCGCCAGCCTACGCCGGCCTGGCCAGCGCCTACCTTCTGGTCGGCCAGGTGCCAAATGATGGTATGCCTCCGATGGTAGCTACGCCGAAGGCGCGAGAGGCTGCCCAGCACGCGATTCAGTTAAATCCCTCGATTGCGGAAGCCCATTGTGTACTAGCCAACATAGCGATGAGCTACGACTGGGATTTCACCACAGCTGAGAGTGAGTATCAGCGCGCCATTTCGCTCGATCCCAATTACGCCACGGCCCACGAGTGGTTCGCCCACTACTTGATTGTGCGTAACCGTCTGCCCGAAGCGCAGAAGGAGATGAGCTATGCGCTTGAACTAGATCCTTTTTCTCCGCTCTTCAATGCAGCGCGGGCAGAAACATTTTATTATGCCCGCGATTATGACGCCGCCATCTCACATGCCCTGCGCACCCTCGAACAGCATAACTTCGTGCTGGTGCGCTTCTGGTTGGCGTCCGCTTACCGGGAAAAAAAGATGTATCCCCAGGCTATCGCAGAATTCGATCAAATGCGAAAGCAATCCGGCAATGCTCCCGCCATGCTGATGGCCTATGCTCACGCGCTCGCCGTCTCCGGCGATGCCGCCGGCGCGCGCAGAGCGCTTTCCGAGCTTGAGCAGATCTCTCGCTCGCGCTACGTGCCGGCGCTTTATTTCACGGCGATATATACCGGGCTCGGCGAAAACAATACAGCGCTGATGTGGCTTGAAAAGGCCTACGCCGAGCATAACGATCGCCTGATCTATAATGGGGTTGAGCCGCTAGCCGACCCCCTTCGCGCGGAACCTCGCTTCCGCGATCTCCTGCATCGCGTCGGTTTGCCCTGAAGCCTTTTTTGAAACACTAGCTGGACTGGGGCTAAGGGCGGTGTCTCGATTCATCAACGCCGATTTCACAGCTGTGGTCCCTTGAGTCGCCTTCTCTTAGTGCGTATCATCAGTCCGCCGGGCCATACATCCTCCAAAGCAGGTTTCAAATGAGGAACATCTTCTTGGTAGCTATCGGAATCCTGGTGGTGGTGTCACTGCGTTCACATGGATTGGACTGTCCCGTCTCCCACTTGGCGGTCGGCCATTCCGGCCCAGGATACGAATCGCAGACGGCCGCGTTCTTCGATATGCGCTAATGGCGGATTCTCGCTCACGCTTGGGTCAGGTCGTCTCCCACTATCGAATCCTGGAAAAACTAGGCGGCGGGGGGATGGGTGTCGTTTACAAGGCTGAAGATACAGAGCTCGGCCGCTTCGCCGCCCTCAAATTCTTGCCCGATGAACTGTCGCGACACCCGCAAGCACTAGAACGTTTTCGCCGGGAGGCGCGTGCGGCGTCCGCTCTTAATCACCCTAACATTTGCACCATTTATGAAATCGGCCAACACCAGGCGCAGTCTTTCATTGCCATGGAATTTCTGGACGGAGTGACGCTGAAGCATCTCATCGCGGGAAAGCCGTTAGATAACGAAACTGTGTGCTCGCTTGCAATTGAGATTGCAGAGGGGTTAAACGCCGCGCATTTGCAAGGCATTATCCACCGCGACATCAAGCCTGCCAACATTTTCGCTACCAGGGGTGGCCACGCCAAGGTGCTGGATTTCGGGCTGGCCAAGGTCGCTACGACGCCGGATCCCTCTACCCGGATCACGGTCCCCGATAGGCAGACGCCGACGATCGATGGACAAATAACCAGTCCTGGCACGACACTCGGAACCGTGGCTTACATGTCGCCGGAACAGGCGCGAGCAGAAGAGCTGGACTCACGCAGCGATTTGTTCTCTTTCGGTATGGTGCTTTACGAGATGGCCACCCGGCGCATGACCTTTGATGGCGCCACGCCGGACATCATCAGAGATAAGATTCTAAACAGAGAGCCTGTCAGCGCCTCGCATATCAATCCAGCTCTGTCCGCCGCGCTCGAGGCCATCATCAGCAAAGCTCTTGAGAAACAGCGCAACCTGCGTTATCAGACTGCCTCGGACCTGCTGGCCGATTTGCACCGCCTGAAACGCGACCTCGATTCAGGACAAGTGAAAATCTCTGACAACGTCCCGCCGATGCGGCGCGCCACCAAAGCTATTGATTCCCTCGCTATCCTCCCGCTGACCAACGAGACCAATGATCCAGAGACGGAGTATCTGAGCGACGGAATCACGGAATCGCTCATTAACAATCTCTCGCAGCTTCCAAAACTGCGGGTGCTGCCACGCAGCACCGTGTTCCTTTATAAGGGCTGTGAAATGGACCTTGCGGAACTGAGCAGCGAGCTCAAAGTCCGAGCGGTATTGACCGGCCGGGTAGTACAGCGGGGTGACACTCTGACCATCAAAGTAGAGTTGGTCGACGTGGTCCGGCAAGCGCATTTGTGGGGAGGAACTTTCAGCCGCAAACTGGATGATATTTTTGTCGTACAGGAAGAGATTGCTCGGCAGATATCCGAGCACATGCGCCTGCACCTGAGTCCACAGGACAAAAACAAACTTGCTGCGCGAGACACGGGAAGTCCCGAGGCCTACCAGGCATTTTTGCGGGCGCTGTACTTCTGGAATAAATGGACGCCGGCGAGTTCCTGGCGAGCACTGGAGTATTGCCGCCTCGCGATTGAGATAGACCCTGCGTATGCCCCGGCACATGCCGTGATGGCAGACTGCTATACCGCCTTAGCAGTGTTTGGTGAACTGCGGGCCAAAGAGGCGTTTCCCAAAGCGAAGGCTGCGGCGTCGAAGGCCATTGAGATCGCCCCTTCTCTTTCCGACGCCCACCTGGCGGTGGGATTGGTTAATTTGTACTTTGATTGGGATTGGGACGCTGCTGAGAAGCATATGCGTCGCGCTGTCGAGCTTAGTCCGCAATCGGCGCGCGCACATTACGGGCTCAGTCTCTGGCTCCTAGTACATCAAAGACATCAAGAAGCGATTCAAGAAGCGGATTACGCCCTGGAGTTGGATCCTCTTTCTCTTCCCATGAATTTTAATGTTGGATACCTTAACTATTTCGCTGGAAATAACGACCGGGCTATCGCGCAGTTTGAGAAGGTTTTGGAAATGGATTCGTCGTTCATGCAGGCCAGCTTGATTCTCTGCCCCGCGTACCTGCGTAAACGAATGCCCGCAGAAGCTCTCGCCACGGTCGAGAAAGCGCTTCCGCAATCCGGGAATTGGTCAAGCCTGCGAGCCATGCTGGCAGTCGTACATGCCGGATCCGGGCGAACAAGCCAGGCGGTGGAAATCCTGGAAAAACTGAAAAAAGAGGGAGCATCGGTGCCGCTATTGTCGTACTGGGCCGCGATTATCTTCAACGTGCTGGGAGACAAGGCGCAAGCCCTCAATTGGCTGGAAAAGGCCTGCGAAGAACGCATCGGCTTTCTCGTTCTTCTCAAGGTCGCGTCAGGGTTTCGCAATCTGAGTCAGGAACCGCGTTTCCAAGCAGTCCTTAAGCACATCGGCATGCCTTAATGATCATCAGCCAGGCCAGCCGTTCCCATTCGCGACGCTGTTAAAACTGAGCGCGTAATCCAAACAGCACACAACACTTTTCTTCCGCAACATCCATCAGACTGCTCCCGGAGGAATTCGTTTTCCAGGTATTTCCTGAGCGAGGTATGTGTGAATCAGTAAGCATGTTCGAT